>JARRJW010000039.1:0-18533 GCA_037388785.1 Gammaproteobacteria bacterium | reverse complement strand
AACCAGATCACGGATGCTTCCTCCGGCCTGGATCAACGCAGTGGTGCTGCCGCGGTGTTTGTTAACCTCGACGGTCAGGGTGCCCGTAGAATGCGCAATGTGACCACCGATAACGTCGGTAAGCCAATGGCCGTTGTTTTCATTGAAAACCGCGTCGTGACGCGGATCATTGAAGGTGAACCCGTCAAGAAAAAAATTAAGGTTGAAGAGGTTATCAGTGTAGCCAATATCCTGGAGCCTTTTGGGCGACGCTTCCAGACGACCGGACTGGACAGTACCGAAGAAGCACATGATCTGGCATTACTGCTGCGATCCGGTGCATTGGCAGCACCGATTGAAATTATCGAAGAGCGCACCATTGGTCCAAGTCTTGGACAGGATAACATTGATAAGGGTTTCCGCTCTGTTGTGATTGGCATGATACTGGTTCTGATTTTCATGGCAGTCTACTACCGGATGTTTGGCCTGGTTGCTAACGTGGCACTGGTGGTTAATCTTGTTCTTATTGTGGCAGTTTTATCAATATTGCAGGCGACCTTAACTTTGCCGGGTATTGCCGGAATCGTATTGACCGTCGGTATGGCCGTGGATGCCAATGTTCTGATCTTTGAACGAATCCGTGAAGAAATTCGAGTTGGTAGTTCGCCGCAGGCCAGTATTTTTGCCGGCTATGACAAGGCGATGATGACCATTATTGATGCAAACGTGACAACGCTGATTGCTGCCGTTGTTTTATATGCTTTTGGTACCGGACCGATCAAGGGCTTTGCGGTGACGCTTGCCATTGGCATCGTGACCTCAATGTTTACAGCCATAGTAGGTAGCCGGGCATTAATCAACATTATCTATGGTGGCAGAAAACGTGTTACCAAACTCGCAATATAAATCTGATGGTTGCCGCCACTGGGGTTTTTAAATGAGACAGATTAAATTTAATAGCATCGATTTTATGGGAAAACGCCAGTTAGCGCTGATGTTTTCGGCGCTGCTGATTCTTGCTTCACTGGGCTCCTTGTTTACGCAGGGCTTGAAGCTGGGTATCGATTTTACCGGTGGTACGCTGATTGAGGTCGGATACGAGCAGGCAGCCGATCTTGACTCGATTAGAACGGCTCTGGCCGGTGCCGATTTTAACGATACCACGGTGCAGTTTTTTGGCACTAACAAGGATGTCCTCATCAGGTTGGCACCCCAGGATGACAGCACCAGCTCCGAACTCAGTAACCAGGTGTTCAGTCTGCTGAATGCTGGTGATAACAAGGTTGAGTTGCGACGGGTGGAATTCGTTGGTCCACAGGTTGGCGATGAACTCACCAATGATGGCGGACTGGCCATGCTTTATGCGCTGTTCTTTATCCTGATTTACGTTGGCTTCAGGTTTGAATACCGTTTTGCACTCGGCTCTATTCTTGCGTTAATTCACGACGTGATAATTACTGTCGGTATATTTTCAATTTTCCAGGTTGAATTTGATTTGCCGGTGCTTGCTGCCGTGCTTGCCGTCATAGGTTACTCGTTGAATGATACTATCGTGGTCTACGATCGCATTCGTGAAAATTTCCGGAAAATGCGTAAAGGCTCATCGGTCGAAGTGATTAACTCATCATTAAACCAAACGCTCAGTCGAACCATGATCACCTCTTTGACCACGACACTGGTTTTGCTCGCGCTCTTTATTTTTGGTGGTGAAATTATTCATGGCTTTGCTTTGGCCTTGTTGATTGGGGTAGTTATAGGTACTTATTCTTCCATGTATGTTGCCAGTGCCTCGGTGCTGATGCTGGGTATCAGCAAGGCTGACCTGATGCCTGTTCAGAAGGAAGGCGCGGAGATTGATGACAATCCTTGAGCATTCACCGTTTTAAAACTCGGTAAGCTTGATTCTCCTCCAGCTCGAGGTTTTCACCAGCCATTGATCTTCCTGTTTCTCCAGTTCAAGATCAAACCGGTAAACATTGGCTTTCAGTAAAAGCAGGGCTTCCTCGGAATCCACCTGCGTTCCGGTCATGGCAACATGAACCGTGGCCTTGGCCCGGTTTTCAATGGCTTCGTTTAAGGTAATCTGCTTGATGTTAGAAAAAAGATAGATGCTGCGATGCCGATGAAAATATCCAAGCAGTGATCGTTTAACAGCCTGGCTGTTAGGATGAAATTTATCCTGGTAGTTTGCAGCGAGGTATTCGCTGACACCAGATATGGAGCGTTCTTCAGCGGCTTCTTCTATTGCTGCCAACATCGATTTAATTTCAGTGACAGGGTTTGAATCGTCTTTTGAGCATCCCTGAACCAGGAAAAGACAGCATATCAATAATGCGGTGCAAGCAGTTTTAAAATTTGTCATCGATGTCATAACTGTGATTGAAATCAATGAAAAGCTGGCTACTAAAAATCAGGCTTTAAGCTGATCACTCAAGTGTGGCTTGATAAGACTCAGCATTTCGCTCTGCAGTTTCACGTTAGAAGCAACGACGTTTCCGGTTTCAAGATATTTGTCACCACCGTTTAAATCAGTCACGGTACCACCAGCTTCCTTGACAAGCAAAGCCCCGGCAGCAAAATCCCACTGTGACAGACCCAGTTCCCAGAAGCCATCAATACGTCCTGCTGCCAACCAGGCAAAATCAAGCGCGGCTGATCCGGGGCGCCGAATACCCGCAGTGTCCTGGGTCATA
Organism: Gammaproteobacteria bacterium; assembly: GCA_037388785.1. Classification (GTDB taxonomy): domain Bacteria; phylum Pseudomonadota; class Gammaproteobacteria; order Chromatiales; family Chromatiaceae; genus JABDQZ01. The sequence continues at coordinate 15,861 of JARRJW010000039.1, read as the reverse complement.
TCCTTTAACATGCCGAGGTACTGATCGATAAAGCGACGGTCACGAAAAGGAATGCCGGTACCAATCAAGGCGCCAGACAGGGTTTTTTGATTATTGATACGAATACGTCTTTCATTCAGATATGCACCGTTGCCTTTATCGGCGGTAAACAGCTCATCTTTTAGCGGGTCATAAACCACCGCACTTTCCAGTACTCCGCGGTGTTTCAAGGCGATTGAAATGCTGAACTGGGGAAAACCATGCAGGTAATTGGTTGTGCCATCAAGTGGATCAATGACCCACTGAAAATCATTGCCATCATGGTCGCCGGTTTCCTCTGCCAGAATGGCATGTTCAGGATAAGCCTGACGGATTGTGCTGATAATCGCCTGTTCAGCGCCTCGGTCGACTTCGGTAACATAGTCGTTCTTGTTTTTTTCCACTACCTTGAGTGAATCAAGATGTTCGAAATAACGCATCAGGATACTACCAGCCTGGCGCGCTGCTCTAACGGCAATGTTGGTCGTTGGTTTCATGGCGCGAACGATACAGGATGTTAAGGCTTGATGGAATACTAATTTAAATACCTCAGTGAGTGTTGTAGCTATCCACGCTGTTTCTGCATTTCTGATAAGCTTTGACCACTCATATGTCTGCTGTTTTTAAAGTCTTATGTCAGAATTAAACAACAATATTCGCATTGTCATGGTCAACACCTCCCATCCGCAATATAGGCGCGGTTGCTCGTGTCATGAAAAACATGTGCCTCAGTTCGCTATACCTGGTTGAACCCAGGCATTTTCCAAGTGAAGAGGCGAATGCGCGTTCTTCGGGTGCACTGGATATTTTACAACATGCCGTTGTCTGTGAATCGCTTGAGCAGGCAATTGCTGATTGTGAACTGGTGATTGGTACCAGTGCGCGAGAACGCAGTGCCGACTGGCCGGTGCTTAATCCCAAGCAGAGTGCAAATAAACTGGTTCAAACTGCCCGACAATCACAGGTTGCGCTGGTAATGGGGCGGGAGAGTTCCGGTCTGACCAACCAGGAATTGGACCTGTGTCAGTACCTGGTGCATATTCCTTCTAACCCTGATTACAATTCTTTAAATGTAGCCATGGCGGTTCAGGTGTTTGCCTATGAAATTTACCTGCAGATGCAGACGACGTTAGAGCAAAATGATAAGTCAGGTGAGGAGGGGGCCGTGTTGACCTCCGGGCAAATGCAGAATTTTTTTGTCCATCTGGAACAGACTCTCCTGGATATCGATTTTCTCGATGAAAGGCGTTCAGAGCTGTTAATGCGTCGGTTGCGGCAGCTTTTTTACAGAGCCCGCCCCAGCCAGGATGAAATGAATATTCTGCGTGGTATTCTCTCGGCCGCCCAGGGTCGAAAGTCGATGCGAAAAACATCCTCCTGAATATTTTCGGGGAAAAAAGACCTAGTAAACCCTGTGGGAATTGCTACAATAGCGTCCCTTTATTAGTATTTGCCGATTTTGCAGGGTAGTTAGCGTGTTTTCTCGCCTTAAAGAAGATGTTCAGAGTGTATTTGACCGTGATCCGGCGGCAAGAAACACGTTTGAGATTCTTACTGCCTATCCAGGGATACAGGCTGTGCTGATTCACCGCTTGTCACACAGGCTCTGGAACATGGGTTTATGCTGGCTGGCAAGAATGTTATCGAATTTAGCGCGCTGGGTTACCGGGATTGAGATTCATCCGGGGGCCAAAATTGGCAGAAGATTTTTTATTGACCACGGCATGGGCGTCGTTATTGGTGAGACAGCAATCATTAATGATGACTGTACGCTGTATCACGGCGTTACACTGGGCGGAACCAGCTGGAGCAAGGGTAAACGCCATCCGACTTTAGGTAATAACGTCGTTGTCGGTGCCGGTGCAAAGGTGTTGGGGCCCATCGAGATTGGTGATAATGCGCGAATTGGCTCAAACGCGGTGGTCGTCAAGTCAGTGCCTGATAATTCTACTGTTGTTGGTGTGCCCGGCAGACTGGTTGAGCGCAAACCGGATGAAGCAGAAGATACTGGCCATCGAGAGGAAATGGCCAGGAAAATGGGGTTTGATGCGTACGGAGCCACTTCGGATGCACCTGACCCTGTTGCACATGCCATCAACTGCATGCTTGATCATATGCATGTGATCGATAAAAAGATGATAATGATGTGCGAGAAGATGCAGGAAATGGGTGTTGAACAGGACATGGCTGATTTTCACGAGATGGATTCATGCGAGATCAACTCGACAGCCGAGGAACTTCTCAAGCTTAAAGACAAAGCCGATGAATAACATGAGTTTTCTCATGTTATTTTAAAGTCTATAATACTTGACTAAATTACTAGGGTTTAGCTATGCTTTGCGCCATTAGCAGCGGTTAAAAGCTTGAGGAGCAAAGTTTTGAAACTAACAACCAAAGGTCGATATGCGGTGACTGCAATGCTTGACCTGGCATTGCACAACGAAAAAGGTCCGGTAACTTTGGCAGATATCGCTGACCGCCAGGGAATTTCCCTGTCATATCTTGAACAGCTTTTTTCAAGATTGCGAAAGCAGGAACTTGTCAACAGTGTCAGAGGCCCTGGAGGCGGTTACAGCCTGGCCAGTCCGGCTTCTGAGTTACATGTAGCCCAGGTGATTTCAGCGGTAGATGAGGTAGTTGATGCTACTCGCTGTGGTGGAGCAGGCAACTGTCACAACAATGAGAGATGTCTAACCCATGACCTCTGGCATGACTTAAGTGACCGTATTTACGAATACTTAAGTGATATTTCATTGCAGGACCTGGTTGACAGGAATGGCGTTGAAAGCAAAAAGGTGAAGGGCAATGGTAGTGCGGAAGTCAAGCTTGGCAGTGTCCATTCCCAGGTTTCGGATAGTCTGGCATCCGTGACCGTGAACAACTAACAATTTTGGGATTTTGTACAATGAAGTTACCTATTTATCTCGATTACTCTGCTACAACGCCAGTTGATCAGCGTGTTGCAGAAAAAATGTGTGAGTGCCTGACATTGGACGGAAATTTCGGTAATCCTGCTTCGCGCTCACATGAGTTCGGCTGGGATGCCGAAAAATTGGTAGACAAGGCCCGCAAGGATATCGCTTCTCTAATTAATGCCAATCCCAAGGAAATCGTTTTCACTTCTGGTGCCACCGAGTCCAATAACCTGGCGATCAAAGGTGCAGCACATTTCTATCATAAGAAAGGTAAACACATTATTACTGTTAAAACAGAGCACAAGGCGGTTCTTGATACCTGTCGACAGTTAGAGCGCGAAGGTTTTGAAGTAACCTACATGGATCCTGAACCGAATGGCCTGATTGACCTGGATAAATTCAAGAATGCGATTCGTGAAGATACTGTGCTGGCTTCAGTAATGCACGTTAATAACGAAATCGGCGTGATTCAGGACATTGCCGCGATTGGCGAAATTTGTCGTGATAATAAAGTCGTATTTCATGTCGATGGAGCCCAGAGTGCCGGTAAAGTACCCATCGACCTTGAAGCCATGAAAGTTGACCTGATGAGTTTCTCTGCGCATAAAATCTACGGTCCTAAAGGTATTGGTGCATTGTATGTTCGCAGAAAACCGCGTATCAGACTTGAAGCGCAAATGCACGGTGGCGGTCATGAACGCGGTATGCGCTCAGGTACGCTGCCTACCCACCAGATTGTTGGCATGGGCGAAGCTTTCCGAATTGCCAAAGAGGAAATGCAGGCAGATAACGACAAACTGTTACGCTTGAGAAACAAGCTTTGGGATGGACTTAAGGATATGGAAGAAGTTTATCTCAATGGCGATCTTGATCGCCGCATAGCAGGCAATCTGACTATTAGCTTCAACTTCGTCGAAGGTGAGAGCCTGATGATGGCTTTGAATGATATGGCTGTTTCTTCTGGCAGTGCCTGTACAACAGCCAGTCTTGAGCCAAGCTATGTATTGCGGGCACTTGGTCGCGAGGACGAGTTGGCACACAGTTCAATTCGGTTTACCTTCGGGCGATTCTCCACCGAAGAGGAAGTTGACTACGTATTAAGCAAAGTCAAAGAACAGAAGACGGTATTGATTTGAAATCTATTGAATGGGCTGCCCACTAGGCACCGTCATTTATAATTAGAGGTTATTAACATGGCATACAGTGAAAAAGTCATCGATCATTACGAAAACCCTCGTAACGTCGGCAAGCTTGATGAAGGCAGTAACAAAGTCGGTACCGGTATGGTTGGCGCCCCTGCCTGTGGTGATGTAATGAGATTACAAATTGAAGTAGGCGATGATGGTGTTATCGAACAGGCTAAATTCAAAACCTATGGCTGTGGCTCGGCAATCGCTTCCAGTTCATTACTTACTGAATGGGTGAAAGGCAAAACGCTGGATCAGGCAATGGAAATCAAAAATTCTCAAATTGCAGAGGAGCTCGCCTTGCCTCCGGTAAAGGTGCACTGTTCTGTGTTGGCAGAAGACGCTATCAAAGCTGCGGTTCAAGACTATAAAACCAAGAACGGGGACTGACCGGGGTTTTTCCATGGCCATTAGTTTAAGTGAATCCGCTGCTGACCGTGTTTCATCGTTTTTAAAAAGTCGCGGCAAAGGGGAAGGTGTTCGTCTTGGTGTAAAAACCTCTGGTTGTTCCGGTATGGCTTACGTCCTCGAATTTGTTGATGAAATCGATGAAGATGACGTGGTATTTGAAGACAAGGGCGTCAAAGTTATCATCGATCAAAAAAGCCTTGTTTACCTTGACGGCACGGAACTGGATTATGGGAAAGAGGGGCTCAATGAGGGTTTTATCTTTAACAATCCTAATGTAAAAAATGAATGTGGTTGTGGGGAGAGCTTTACAGTCTAGTCCTCATATCCGGTGCGTTTGCTTCATTGCAAACAATTGATGATGCCAAAAACTGTTTGCATCTTATCTCTGTAGAGCCTATCAACAACTATTTTCTGTCTTAATTTCTCATGCTTGATTTTAACCAAAATTATTTTGAGCTTTTCGGTTTATCGACTGATTTTCGTATTGACCTGGATGAACTGGCCAAACGTTACAGGGATCTTCAAAAAGTGACTCATCCTGACAAGTTTGCCAATGCCAGCGAACAGGCGCAACGTATTGCCATGCAAAGTGCAACGCAAGTCAATGAAGCTTTCCAGACTTTAAAAGACCCGTTGAAACGGGGGCAGTACATGTTGCAGTTGTCCGGCAGAAATGCCAATGGTGAAAACCTGACTTCGTCGGATACGGAGTTTTTGATGCAACAGATGGCCTTGCGTGAGTCTCTTGAAGAAGCCCGTGAAGCAGATGATCCTTTGGAAGAACTCGATAGCTTACTTGAAAAAATCACTCATCTGATTAATGAACAGATTGCAAGAATTGCGGTAATGCTTGACTCCGGTACGGAAGAAGATCTCGATGTCGCGATGGAATGTGTCTACAAAATGCAGTTTCTTAAAAAACTGTACTCCGAAGCCGAGGCGCTTGAGTCAGAACTGGAAGATTTCAGCTAGTCTGGGTCAGGGAAACAGCAAATGGCCTTACTTCAGATTGCAGAACCAGGTGAATCAGCGGCACCACACCAGCACAAGCTCGCTGCAGGGATAGATCTAGGTACAACCAATTCTCTTATTGCCAGTGTCCGCAGTGGAAAAGCGGATACTTTGCCAGATGAAAATGGCGAGCACCTGTTGCCCTCTGTTGTACGTTACATGCAGAATGATGTGGTAGTTGGCCAGGCAGCCAGGGCTTTTGCCAGCAAGGACCCACTGAATACGATTATTTCAGTCAAGCGTCTCATCGGTCGTGAAGTCAATGAATTAAAGACGCTGGGTGACAGCCTGCCATATGAGTTTTCAGATTCCCCGGGGGTCCCCCGAATCCAAACCGTTTGTGGTGACAAAACTGCAGTAGAGGTATCAGCGGAAATACTCAGGGTGTTATCTCAAAGAGCCCAGGCCACATTGGGTGGTGAGCTTGAAGGTGTTGTGATTACGGTCCCAGCGTATTTTGACGATGCTCAGCGCCAGGCTACCAAGGATGCTGCCAAGATAGCCGGCTTGAATGTCTTTCGTTTAATTAATGAACCGACAGCTGCCGCTGTTTCCTACGGACTCGATCAGCAGGCTGATGGCGTGCATGCAGTATTTGACCTGGGTGGTGGTACTTTCGATATTTCCATTCTGAGATTAAGCAATGGTGTTTTCGAAGTGATGTCCACTGGTGGAGATTCTGCTTTAGGTGGTGATGATTTTGATATGGCCATTGCGAGATGGTTAATGGAGCAGATGGCACTTTCAACTGATACCGGTCATGCTGATATTCGTTACCTGTTGGAACAGGCCAGGGAAATAAAACAGCAGCTTACTGATAATGAATCTGTCGATATCGATATCCAGCTCGACTCAGGTGCTGACTGGAAAGGAAGCATTTCACGTGAAACGTTCAACCAGTTAATTGATCCTCTAGTCAGAAAAACCCTGATGGCATGCAAGCGGGCCTTAAGAGATGCCGGTGTCGACAAAGCTGATATCAAGGACGTTGTTATGGTCGGTGGTTCCACGCGCGTACCACGCGTTCGTGAAAAAGTCGGTGAACTGTTGGCGCTGCCATTCAGGCCAATGTGCTGGCAGGCAACAAGTCAGATCAGGATATGCTTCTGCTGGATGTTAACCCACTGTCACTTGGACTTGAGACCATGGGCGGTTTGGTGGAAAAAATTATTCCAAGGAACACAACGATACCGGTAGCCAGGGCGCAGGAGTTTACGACTTTTAAAGATGGCCAGACTGCCATGGCTGTTCATGTGTTACAGGGAGAACGTGAACTGGTTGATGATTGTCGTTCCCTTGCGCGTTTTGAATTACATGGCATCCCGCCAATGGTTGCCGGAGCTGCTCGAATCAGAGTGACCTTTTCAATTGATGCAGATGGTCTTTTGAATGTTTCAGCCGAAGAAACGACATCCAGTGTCAAAGCACAAATCAATGTCAGGCCTTCACATGGATTAAGTGATGAAGAAGTGACCGACATGCTTAAGTCTTCCATTGAACATGCCCAGGAAGATCTGCAGTTACGCCAGTTGCGAGAAGAGCAGGTGGAAGCGAAACGCGTTATTGAAGCATTGCAGGCGGCGATGGACGATGATGCCGATGAGTTGCTTGACGAACAAGAGAGACAATTAATACTGGATGCGCTTTACGACTTAAGTGATGTTGTGCAAAGTGATGATATAGACAAGATCAGTCAGGCTGTTAAGCGCCTGGAAAAAACCAGCGAATTTTATGTCGAGCGTCGCATGAACAGTAGTATTCAAAAGGCTATGGCTGGCCACAAAGTTGATGAGTTCAAGTAGGATAAATCATGCCCAAAATAATTTTTTTACCTCATGAAGAAATATGCCCCGATGGAGCCGTTATTGACGCTGAACCCGGTACTACGATTTGTGATGCGGCCTTGAAAAATCATATTGATATTGAGCACGCCTGTGAAAAATCCTGTGCCTGTACCACCTGTCATGTCATTGTCAGGGAAGGTTTCGATTCACTGGATGAATCAACTGAGCTGGAAGATGATCTTCTCGACAAGGCCTGGGGGCTTGAGCCGGAATCACGTTTGAGTTGCCAGGCGAAGTTGGGCGATGATGATCTGGTGGTTGAAATTCCAAAGTATAATATCAACATGGTCAGCGAGAACCACTGATAAGTATCTTTTTCACCATAGCGCGGTTAAATCACGTACTCAAATATTCACATATTGCTTATATGCTCATATTTTCCGTGCGCGATTTACCTTGCCATGAAGAATAACAATCACTTTTAGTACTTTGTGTAACACATTGTCGTGAAACCCAATTTTCATAATTAATCAGGGGAAAGCAGATGAGTTTAAAATGGGTAGATGTTCTGGATATTGCGATTGAACTGGATGAAACACATCCTGATGTGGATCCAATGACAATCAATTTTGTTGATTTGCGTAACTGGGTGATTGCATTACCATCATTTGATGATGACCCAAATCATTCCGGTGAAAAAGTTTTGGAAGCCATTCAACAGGCCTGGATTGATGAAAAAGATTAGTACTACTTGTTTCTAACCAGGTAAATTTCTGAATTTACATCCAAAGGTAAAAGATAACGCTATCGTTCTAAAAATGGTCTTTAAAAAGTGGTCTTTAAAAATTGCCTGCAGTCAAGTTTTTAGTATCAGATGCAGGTATGGGTATTCCAAGAGATGAGCTGTATGCCGTTTTTAAAAGTTTGTGCTGACCATTAGCAAAAAAAGTTAAAGGTGGAACCGGATTAGGGCTTGCAATCAGTCGGGAAATCGTTAATGCTCATGACGGTGAAAATTTTGCCATGAATAAAGTCGAAGGTGGTGTCACTTCAGTTTTTTTCCAATTCATCGTGAAGAAAAAGTTTGGTTTTTATATATATTTGCCATTCTTTTACCAAATTGTTCACATTCTATACACTGATAACTAAAGCTGGCTTGACAGCTTAATAAACGAATTGATATAAAGTGCGCCGTTTTACAGTCTTTACGTCCAAAGCTTCTTAATCGATTCAAGTCTGGCCTATAAAGATTTATAACTCATTCATTACCATACAGGGGAGACCGTTAAATGAATAAAACGGAATTAATTGATGCAATGGCAGATTCTGCCGATATTTCCAAAGCTGCAGCAGGTCGTGCTTTTGATGCGGCTGTTTCTGCAATCACCGATGCACTACAAAAGGGCGACCAGGTGTCGTTAATCGGTTTTGGTACTTTCATGGTTCGCGAGCGTGCTGCACGTACCGGACGCAACCCACAAACCGGAGCAACCATCCAGATTAAAGCGTCAAAATCTCCCTCATTCAAAGCTGGCAAAGCGTTAAAAGATGCTGTAAACTAGCGCGCCTTCGGGTGCTTAGCTCAGCTGGGAGAGCATCGCCCTTACAAGGCGAGGGTCGGGGGTTCGATCCCCTCAGCACCCACCAGAAACATGGAGTGGTAGTTCAGTTGGTTAGAATACCGGCCTGTCACGCCGGGGGTCGCGGGTTCGAGTCCCGTCCACTCCGCCAAACCTTATAGAGGGGGTATCTTTGATACCCCCTTTATTTTTTAAGCGATATTTTGAAATGTAGAGTATTGCCATTATGTTGATGACGATTCGGGATAAAGCACAGGGCTGGATTGCCTGGGCTATTGTGATACTAATTTCCATTCCTTTTGCATTATGGGGTATTCAGGAATACCTTGGAGTCGGTTCTGAACCGCTGATTGCCAAAGTCAATGATCGTGAGATCACTGAACGTGAAGTTGAGACCGCAGCCTTTAAACTGAGGAATAACCTGCGAGAACAATTGGGCGCCCAGTACAATGCGGATTTGTTTCCAGAATCTTTGCTGCGCAAGCAGGTACTCGAGGGCATGATTGAAGATACGCTTATTCAGCAGGCTTCTGACCGTCTTGGTTTGCGTGCTGGTGACAGCATGGTTCGTGAGACGATTTTAACCGTACCGGCTTTCCAGGTTAACGGTCAATTTGATACAGAAGTTTACAAAAGAGCTGTTCAGTTGCAGGGACTCACTGAAAAAGGTTTCGAGGAAAGAATTCGTAACTCACTGGTAACCACGCAACTGCGGCTGGCAATAGAAGGTTCTGCAGCAGTACCAAAACCATTCGTTGAAGATGCTGACCAACTATCCCGCCAACAAAGAAAATTTTCTTATGTCATCGTTTCGACTGATCAGATCGCACCACCAGCCGAGCCAACTGAAGAAGAAATAGAGACTTACTATTCGAACAATCAGAACGCACTTATGTCTGATGAAATGGTCAAGCTTGAATATGTGTTGTTGAACTATGATGCGATTGCTAACACCTTGGATGCAACCGAAGATAACCTGCGGGCATTCTATGAGCAGCATAAAAGCGAGTTTGTAATACCGGATAAAAAACGTATCAGTCATATCCTGTTTGAACTTGACAGTGAAGCCGATGAGCAGACTGTTAAAGCGGTCACTGAAAAAGCTGAGAATATTTTTCGTCGCGCCCAACAGGGGGAAGATTTTGCAACGCTGGCTGGTGAAGTTTCCCAGGATATCGTATCGGCCGAGCAGGGTGGTGATTTAGGTTATCTTGAGCCCGGTTTATTCGACCAGGATTTTGAAAATGCTGCCAGTGCCCTGTCACTGGATGAAATTTCCGAACCAGTAAGAACACGCTTCGGTCTCCACCTTATAAAAGTCACAGCGGTTGATAAAGGTAATGATGCTGACTTTGATTCAGTCCGTGACCAAGTCAAAGAAAAATTCTTACAAAGCGAATCTGAGCAGGTGTTTTATGACTTTGCAGAAAGGCTGGGCAACCTTTCCTACGAATCACCAGACTCACTTGAGCCAGCTGCTCAGGAACTGGGATTGGAAATTCAGGCAACTGACTGGATATCCCGTTCAGGTGGAGAAGGTGTTTTATCTTCACCAAAAGTTACCGGTGCGGCTTTCTCTGAAGAAGCATTGACCCAGGGTTACAATAGTGAACCGATTGAACTTTCACCCTCAGAAATTATTGTGCTCAGGGTGGTTGAACATAAGGTGGCTGCAGTCAAGCCTCTGGAAGAAGTTAAAACCCAGATTATCGAACAGCTTAAATCGGATGCTGCTGCCACGGCTGTAGAGTCGAAGGCTGATGAATTATTGGCTGAATTAAAGTCAGGCACTTCAATTCAGGCTATTGCCGATGCCAATGCAATGTCGGTAGAAAATGTTGATTACTCATCGCGTAAAAACCCTGAATTACCTGGCGGGCTGCTTGACAAGGTATTTGCCATGCCAAAGCCGAGTGAGGGAGTCAGTGAATATGCCAAGTCAATTATGTCTGCAGATGAGATCGCACTGATTTTGTTGGATGATGTCAAACAGGTTGAGTTGAACGAAGATAACAGTATGTTAATGAATATGCTTTCACAGCAGCAGGGTGGTGAAGAGTTTCAAAGCTATATCAATAGCCTGCGCGCTGCTGCCGATATCGAATACCTGAAAAAATTATAAGCAATAAAAAAGCCCGCAATTAAATCAGCGGGCTTTGTTAATTTTGCGGGCTTGTTACATACCGAGGATATGGTAACCGGAATCGACATAAAGGACATCGCCAGTAATACCCGAAGCCAGGTCGGAACACAGGAAGGCCGCGGCATTACCCACTTCTTCAATAGTGACATTCCTTCTCAATGGGGTCTTCTCTTCGGCTTCCGATAACATGGCTTTGAAATTATCAATGCCGGATGCAGCCAGTGTACGTATTGGGCCTGCAGAAACGGCATTAACACGCGTTCCTTCCGGACCGAGGGCATCTGCCATGTAGCGGACATTGGCTTCAAGGCTGGCCTTGGCTACCCCCATCACATTGTAATTGGGGACTGTCCTGACTGCGCCAAGATAGCTCATGGTGAGCATAGAACCATTCCGGCCCTGCATCATCTCACGACCACCTTTGGCTAACGCAGCAAAACTGTATGAGCTGATGTCATGTGCAATACTGAAACCTTCGCGGGTAACGGCATCGATATAATTACCGACCAGTTGTTCCCTCGGTGCAAAACCGACAGAGTGGATGATTGAATCGAGCCCGTCCCAGCTGTTTTTTAATTCGTTGAAAACGTTAGTGATATCATCATCATTGGCAACATCCAACGGTAAAACAATATCTGAGCCACATTCTTCGGCAACTTTTTCAACGCGGGATTTTAATTTATCAGTCTGGTAGGTAAAGGCTATTTCTGCCCCCTGTTCATTCATTGCCTTGGCAACGCCATAAGCGATAGAGCGATTACTGGCAACGCCAACGATCAGTACTTTCTTGTTTTGCATAAAACCCATAGTTTTTCCTCATTGTTATCAGGGGTGTTTAATACAATTTTCGAATATTATCGTGTCATAGTCAAAATAGCTTCTAACGGCATATTTAGGTTCCAGCTTGTTGGTGTTTGCCTTACACTATTGATGCTAGGAATTTCGCCAAATACGAATGACGCATAAAACAACAAAAATCAGAAACAAGCTTACTATTTTCAGGATGCTCGCATTAAGCCTGGTTATAGTCTTGTCCGGCTGTTCAGATAGACCATGGAACAGTCCATATTCTGATACCTCTGTAGACCAACAGGTTGTTTACAGTTCTTTTTCAGAGCGACCTAAGCATCTTGATCCTGCCAGATCATACAGTTCCAATGAATACGCTTTTATTGCGCAAATATATGAACCCTTGCTGCAGTATCATTTTTTAAAGCGTCCTTATGAGCTGACTACCTTAACCGCTGCCAGAATGCCTGCACTGACCTATTACGATGATCAGGGTAACAAGGTCGAAGAAGGATCTAAAAATATTGCCTATTCTGAATATCTGCTGACAATCAAATCCGGTATCAATTATCAACCCCATCCAGCCTTTGCGCGTTTTTCATCAAATGTCTTCGAGTATCATAATCTTCAGGAAGAACAGCTGGCAGACAAGTATCAGCTCAGCGATTTTTTACATCATGCCAGTCGTGAATTGACTGTTGAAGATTATATTTACCAGATTAAGCGGCTTGCGGATCTGGATCTGCATTCTCCGATAGCCGGTGTCATGTCTGAGTACATCGTTGGCTTTGAGGATTTTAGAAACAAACTGAAAGAACACAAGGAAAAAAATCCTGCCAATTTTCATGATTTACGTCAGCTTGACATGTCAGGTGTTAAAAAGATAAACGATTATCAATTTACCATTCGTATTAACAAAACCTATCCACAGTTCAAGTACTGGCTGGCCATGCCATTTTTTGCACCGATGCCATGGGAGGCCGATATTTTTTATAGCCAGCCAGTCTTGAAAGATAAAAATATCAGCCTCGATTGGTATCCGGTTGGTACTGGCCCATTCATGTTAACGGAAAATAATCCCAATCTAAGAATGGTCATGGAGCGCAATCCCAATTTTCACGGTGAAACATATCCTGATGACGGTGATCCAGAGGATCAGAAAAACGGCTTGCTCGATGACGCTGGTAAGCGATTGCCTTTTATTGATAAGGCAGTCTATAGCCTTGAAAAAGAAACCATTCCCTACTGGAATAAATTTTTGCAGGGCTACTACGATACTTCAGGGGTCTCCTCTGACAGTTTCGATCAGGCTGTCCAGTTCAATGCGCAGGGTGAAATAGATCTGACTGAAGCGATGCAGGAAAAAGGCATCGGGCTGCAAACAGCGATTACAACCTCGATATCCTACATGGGTTTTAATATGAAAGATGCTGTAATAGGCGGCGACTCTGAACGAGCCAGATTATTGCGTCAGGCGATATCCATTGCGATGGATTACGAGGAATACATTTCTATCTTTGCCAATGGGCGCGGTATTGCTGCCCAGGGACCTTTGCCTCCTGGCATTTTTGGATATCGTGAAGGTGATATCAATACTTATGTTTACGAGGAAAAAAATGGTCAGGTTAAGCGTCGCTCTGTTGATTATGCCAAAAGCCTGATGAAGCAGGCAGGCTATATCGATGGTATAGATCCGAAGACAAAAAAACCTTTAACCCTTTACCTGGATGTTACTGCTACAGGACCCGATGACAAGGCCAGGCTGAACTGGATCAGAAAACAGTTTGCCAAGCTTGGTGTTCAGCTTGTGTTAAGAACAACTGATTACAACCGTTTCCAGGATAAAATGAGAAAAGGGACGGCGCAGATTTTCATGTGGGGGTGGAATGCGGATTATCCCGATCCCGAAAATTTTCTGTTTCTGCTTTACGGAGAAAATGCCAAGGTTGACCAGGGCGGTGAAAATGCAGCTAACTACAGTAACCCGCAATTTGACAAACTTTTTGTAAAAATGAAAAACCTGCCAAATACATCAGAACGACAGGCAATCATTGATGAAATGATCGAGATTGCCCGACGTGATGCACCCTGGATATGGGGTTTTCATCCAAAAGCCTTTTCCCTTTACCACCAGTGGTACAAGAATGTGAAGCCTAACCTGATGGCCAACAACACACTGAAATACAAGCGAGTTGACGGTCGTTTACGCGCTGAAAAACAACGGGCATGGAATCAGCCTGTAATCTGGCCGTTGATACTCATAGTTTTAATAGTGATAGCCAGTATTATTCCGGCAGTCAGAATTTACCGGCAACATGAGCAGAGGCAGGCAAGATGACAGCTTATATTATCCGCCGTCTGCTGTATGCGATTCCGATTTTACTCGGGGTTAATATTTTTACTTTTACACTGTTTTTTGTTGTCAATACGCCCGACGATATGGCTCGCATGCATCTGGGGGTCAAGCGTGTTACCCCTGAGGCTGTTGAACACTGGAAAGCCGAACGTGGTTACGACAAACCGCTACTGATTAACAGCGAAGAGTCGGGTTTAAAAACGATTACCGACACCATCTTCTTCCAGAAATCCATCAACCTGTTTGTATTCAAATTTGGCCAGTCAGACAGTGGCAGGGACATTCTCTATGATATTTCGCAACGTATGTGGCCGAGCCTGGCTATTGCGGTACCGGTGTTGCTGGTGGGATTGCTGGTTAATATCACCTTTGCCTTGTTGATCGCTTTTTTCCGGGCTACCTATATCGATATCTGGGGTGTCATTCTCTGCGTCATCATGATGTCGATATCGGGGCTGTTTTATATTATTGGTGGGCAGTTTATAGCCGGTAAACTATTACACCTGGTGCCGATATCCGGTTATGAAACCGGCTGGTCAGCAGTCAAGTTTTTAGTACTGCCAGTGATTATTGGCGTTATTGGTGGCATAGGTGCAGGAACACGCTGGTACAGAACCCTGTTTCTCGAGGAGATCAACAAGGATTATGTCAGAACCGCCCGTGCCAAGGGGTTGGCTGAGCAGTTTATTTTATTCCGGCATGTTTTCCAGAATGCGCTTATACCGATCCTTACCGGTGTCGTAGTGATTTTGCCGTTACTCTTTATGGGAAGCCTGATTACCGAATCATTTTTCGGCATTCCCGGTCTTGGCAGCTATACAATCGATGCCATCAACAACCAGGATTTTGCCATAGTCAGGGCAATGGTGTTTCTGGGGTCGGTGCTTTATATTATCGGCCTGATCCTGACCGATATCTCCTACACATTTGTTGATCCGCGGGTGAGGTTGTCCTGATGCCCGAACTGGTTTTCCTGTGGACAGATATCCTCGTCTTTTTACTTGTGGCACTGGTTGTCATATTCATTGCCTATGCACGTAAACGTCCGCATCTAAGCCGGCCCTGGAAGCAGATTTTTTCTAGCCGTATCGGTATCAGCACTTTTTGCTGTTTTACATTGCTGTAGGCTTAATGGATTCAATTCATTACCGCCCTGATGTTGACGATAGTAGAAACAAAGGGACAGATATGCTCAGCGTCCTTGATTATGTGTTGAGTGATCTGCGACTTAACCACGAAAAAACCTATTCGGCGCCACTGGCAACACATTTGTATGCCCGTGAAAATGTTGAAGGTCCCGGTGGCGTAACCACACGCGAGTTTCCACGCCTGAAATACGGTGGTGCGCATCTGCAAGACCCTGAGAAGGATTACTATCCGGATCTGCTGGAAAAAACCCTGATGGGTATTGTATTGGGTCTTATCGCCTGGCTGCTTCTCACTTTACTGATTACCGCCTGGTTGGCGATCAGTCATCGTGTGGCCTTCACCGATCAAATCCAAAGGATAAAACAACACAGGACCGAAATTCCCTGGCGTACAGCATTTATCACTTTACTGGTGATAATGGTAATTGCCGGCATACTTTACCAGCTCAGCCAGTTTTACCATGTCTTGGGTACAGATAAAGTGGGTGAAGATGTACTTTACCAGGCACTGAAAAGTGT
>JARRJW010000038.1:8748-10274 GCA_037388785.1 Gammaproteobacteria bacterium | reverse complement strand
GAAATGGAACATGGGCTGGATGAACGACACCCTGGCCTATATGGAAAAAGAACCCGTGCACCGCAGTTTTCATCACAACAACCTGACATTCAGTCAGTTATATGCCTACACGGAAAATTTCGTTCTACCCCTGTCGCATGATGAAGTCGTGCATATGAAAAATAGCCTGCTTGAAAAAATGCCGGGTGATCAATGGCAGAAGTTTGCTAACCTGCGCCTGCTTTATTTCTGGCAATTCATGCACCCCGGCAAGAAACTGATGTTCATGGCAGGCGAATTTGGCCAATGGCATGAATGGAATGAATCCGAACCGATTGACTGGGCTTTACTGCAGTTCGACACGCATCGCGGTATCCAGCAACTGGTTCGTGACCTTAACCATCATTACGGTTCTATGCCGGCCCTCTACCGGCATGATTTTGATGCTGAGGGTTTCCAGTGGATCGACTGCACCGACGCCCAGAAATCCATTATCGCTTTCATGAGAAAAGAAGCCTCCGAGACACTCATCTGTATTTTTAATTTCACGCCGGTTGTCAGGGAAAACTACCGTATCGGTCTGCCACATGCTGGCTTATACCAGGAGCTTTTAAATACCGATTCCGCACTCTATGGCGGCAGCAACTGTGGCAATGCGGGGCAAATAGAATCTGAGCAACAGGCCTGGATGGGGTTTGATAGTTCTGTTGAACTGACCTTGCCACCATTGGGAGGTCTGCTGTTAAAAAGGGCTGAGGACTGATGAGAATTCTGTTTGTCACCAGTGAAGCCTATCCGCTGATAAAAACCGGCGGGCTCGGAGACGTATCAAACAGTTTACCCAATAGTTTTGTACAGCAGGGAGCCGATGTCAGACTGGTTTTGCCCGCATATCGTGATGTTTTAAAAAGCATCGACAGTTTCAGCGTGCTGGGCTGGCTTAACCTCGGCATGCAACAGGAAATCAGGGTACTGGAATGTCAGCACAAAGATTTCAACATGCCTATATGGCTCATCGACCAGCCCGCACTTTTCGACCGCGAAGGCAACCCCTACACTCACCCGGAAGGTTATGAATGGAAGGATAACCCTGTTCGTTTCAATATTTTCAGCCAGGCTGCTGCATTGTTGGCATCCGACGCATTTAAAACAGGCTGGAAGGCAGATGTTGTGCATGCGAATGACTGGCAAACCGGTCTGGTGCATGCTCATCTAGGGCATGAAGCCAATCCACCTGAACGGGTTTTTACCATTCATAATATTGCCTATGACTGCCAGTTCGACTTTGGCACTTTCCAGGCACTTCACTTACCACCACACTGGTGGTCTATGGACCTGGGCGAGTTTTACGACAGGTTTTCGATGCTTAAAGCCGGCATGGTGTTTTCCGACACCATCACCACGGTGAGTCCGCAATATGCCAGTGAGATTCGCACCCCTGAATATGGCTATGGCTATTCATCAATCCTGGAAAAATACCACCATAAGCTTCACGGTATACTTAACGGTATTGACACAGACACCTGGAATCCTGGCAGAGACCCCGA
>JARRJW010000038.1:0-8731 GCA_037388785.1 Gammaproteobacteria bacterium | reverse complement strand
GCTGTTAAAGCAACTTGGCGCCAATGATTCTGAGAGCTGCTGTGAAAAACCCCTGGTGGGTTTTGTCGGCCGTCTGGTTTTTCAGAAAGGCATTGATCTACTGTTAAATGCCATAGAAACATTGCTGCCTAAACACCAGGCCTGCTTTGCGATTATTGGCAGTGGCGAGCTGGAGCTTGAAGAGCATCTAACCAACCTGACCAGGCAGCATCCGAACCGGGTTTTTTCCTACATAGGTTATTCCGAATCCCTGGCACACCAGTTAGAGGCCGGTGCAGATGTTTTTGCCATGCCATCACGCTATGAACCCTGTGGCCTTAACCAGTTATACAGTCTCAGATATGGCACACCACCGGTTGTGCGCAATACTGGTGGCCTCGCCGATACAGTCATACAAACCAATGCTGAGTCTTTGAAAAACAATACGGCAACCGGCTTTCTTTTTGATGAACCTTCCGCACAGATTTTGGCTGATACGATCAGCTATGCCTTGTCGTATTATGATAATAAAGCTGTCTGGCAAAGCCTTGTTAAAAATTGCATGAAACAGGATTTCAGCTGGGACCACAGCGCGGCTGCATACCTGGAATTGTTTGACCAAACTTAATTTAGCGGAGAACCAGCTAATGACCAAACATAGCACTGAAAATATCTGCATGTTGCCACATATGGAAAAACTGCCGACAGACCCTTATGCGATCGCCTCGGATTTTCGCAATTATCTTGATTATCATCTGGGACGTTTTTTAGGCTGTGACTGCTTCTACCTTTACGAGGCCATGGCCTACACTGTGCGTGACCGCTTGATGTCTGACTGGCGCAACAGCGTGATCCAATCAATGGAAGACAACCGGCGCCATGCCTATTACCTATCGCTTGAGTACCTGATTGGCCGCTCGCTGGGCAATCATCTTTTAAACCAGGACCTGACTGAAAGTGTTGATGCAGCTGCACAGGTTGCAGCAATTAAACTGGAAGAAATTGAAAGTCAGGAGCCTGATGCCGGCCTCGGCAATGGTGGCCTTGGTCGACTGGCCGCCTGCTTCCTGGATAGCTGTGCCACTTTGAAGCTGCCCGTTACTGGTTACGGTCTGCGTTATGAATATGGCATGTTTCATCAACATCTTGAAAACGGCCAGCAAATTGAGGATCCTGACCATTGGCTGCGTGATGGTCATCCATGGGAAATTGAACGTCCTGAGTTTTCCCAGGTGGTAAAATTTGGTGGGCATACCGAACACTTTACCGATCCTGATGGCGTACATCATGCTCGCTGGAGCGATACCGATAATGTAATCGCTGTGCCCTACGATGTACCGGTTTCCGGCTATCGAAACGGCATTGTTAACACCTTGCGTTTATGGGCAGCCTCGGCCACGGATGAATTCAACCTCAGTGAATTTAACTCGGGTGACTACGCTGATGCCGTCGCAGAAAAAAACCAGGCTGAAAATATCACCATGGTGCTTTATCCAAATGACTCCAATGAAAACGGCAAGGAACTTCGTCTGCGCCAACAGTACTTCCTGACATCTGCAAGCCTGCAGGATGTTTTCAGAAACTGGGGTGATAAACCGCTCAAAGAGTTTGCAGATGCCAATGTGTTCCAGTTAAACGACACGCATCCCAGTATTGCTGTTGCTGAGTTAATGAGAATACTTGTGGATGAAAAACGTCTTGGCTGGAATCAGGCATGGGCAATCACTACCCGCTGCATGGCCTATACCAACCATACCCTGTTGCCTGAAGCACTCGAACGCTGGCCTGTACGGCTGTTTAAATGCCTGTTACCACGACCTCTGGAAATCATTTACGAAATCAATGCCCGTTTTCTGGCCCAGGTTCGCAGTCGCTGGCCCACTGACATCGACAGACTAGAGCGTATGTCGCTGATTGAGGAAGGACCTGAACCGCAAATCCGCATGGCATGGTTGGCTATTGTTGGAAGTTTTTCAATTAACGGTGTTGCCGAATTGCATTCGGAATTACTCAAGCATGGCCTCTTTAAAGACTTCTATGAAATGTGGCCGGAAAAATTCAACAATAAAACCAATGGCGTGACACCGCGCCGCTGGCTGGCCCTGGCAAACCCTGAACTGGCTTCCCTGATTACAGAAACAATTGGTGATGGCTGGCAGAACCATCTTGAAAAGCTTACCGAGCTTAAAAAGTTTGCCCCTAAAAAAGGCAATGCCAAGTTCCATAAAACCTGGTCGGAGATTCGTCATAACAACAAGCAGCGTCTGGCTGAACTGGTGAAGACAGAGACCGGCGTCACCTTTAACCCTGACTACCTGTTTGATGTACAGGTCAAACGTATTCATGAGTACAAGCGCCAGCTACTTAATGTTTTGCATGTCATATATCTTTACAACCGGATTCGCTACGGTGGTGATACCCAGATACCAAATCGCTGCGTTCTGATCGCCGGTAAAGCTGCCCCCGGTTACTACCGTGCCAAGCAGATTATCAAGCTAATCAATAACGTTGCCGCCCTGATCAATAACGATGAAACCATTGGTGACCGCTTACGTGTTGCCTTCCTGCCAAACTATTTGGTCTCCAAGATGATGACTATTTGTCCGGCCGCTGATCTGTCCGAGCAGATTTCAACCGCGGGCAAGGAAGCATCGGGTACCGGCAACATGAAATTCATGATGAATGGCAGCATTACTATCGGCACTTACGATGGTGCCAATATTGAGATTATGGATGCCGTAGGCGAGGAAAACTTCTTCCTGTTCGGACTCAAACAAGGTGACGTGGAAGCATTAAAGCCCCGTTACAATCCGCAGCAGTATATTGATAACGATCCTGACCTTAAAGCTGTCATGCAGTTACTGGAATCCGAGCACTTCAATTCTTTTGAGCCAGGTATCTTCAATGACCTGGTTGACTCACTTAAAAGCCCACACGACCCCTGGATGACACTCGCAGATTTTCGCAGCTATGTTGACACCCAGCACCAGGTCGAGGAAGCATGGCAAGACCAGGCCAAATGGACCAGCATGAGTATCATGAACACAGCATGCAGCGGCATGTTCTCAACTGACCGGACAATCAGCCAGTACAATGAAGACATCTGGAAGTTAACGCCAATGAATTAATTGACTGTTAACAATGGCAGTTTTGCAAACAACGCAAACTGCTCTTTAAGTGCATCGTCTGAATAGGGTTGTGCTGCTGAATGTCCCCAAACCGGACCCGGCCATGCCGGGTCTTTTTCATGCCGACCAATATGATGCAAATGAAGCTGAGAGACTATGTTGCCAAGCGACCCGACATTCATTTTAGCGACAGAAAATTTCTCAAGAATAAATTCTGAAACGCTGCAGGATTCCTCGATAAGCTGTTGTCTGTCTGGCATGCTTAGCTGATGCAGTTCCGTTACGTTTTCCAATCTGGGTACTAGAATAATCCAGGGGTAACGGCTGTCATTCATCAGCAGTACTCGTGATAATTCAAAATCGCCAATTTGAAAAGTGTCTGCTTCCAGTTTTGGATTTAATTTAAACATGGCTAATGATGATAGCACTCAAGCAAACCGGTTAGATTTCAGGGTAAAAGTTTTTCTCAGAATCAGGCATTTTTGTAAGAAGAATTTGAGCGTATAAATCACGCGTGACCATTCGATTACAAAAAAATGCAGTTACAAAGAAAAAGATTAGCCTTGCTGAAGTGCTTCGATGCGCTTTTCCAGGGGAGGATGACTAGCAAACAACTCCGCCATTTTGCCACCCGATATGCCAAAAGCAGCCATTTCATCTGGCAAAGACTCCTGCTGTCCCTGTTGCAATCTTCTCAGTGCATTTACCATCTTTTGTCGTCCAGCCAGGTTAGCTCCGCCTTCATCAGCCCTGAATTCACGATGACGTGAGAACCAGGCAACAATCATCGAGGCAAGAATACCCAGAATAAACTGGGCTGCCAGTGACACGATCCAGAAAGCAGGACCATGCCCACGCTCCACTTTGAACACAACCCGGTCAACGACATGTCCTATAACGCGTGAAAGAAACACAACAAAGGTATTCACTACACCCTGGATCAAGGTCAAAGTAACCATGTCACCATTAGCGACGTGACTGACCTCATGCCCCAGCACGGCTTCAACTTCATCCTGGGTCATTGCCTGCAGCAGACCACTGCTGACAGCCACCAGGGCCTGGTTTTTATTCCAGCCGGTTGCAAAGGCATTGGGCGCAGAAGAATTGAAAATTCCCACTTCAGGCATACCGATGCCAGCCTGTCTTGCCTGAAAGGCGACTGTTTCTACCAACCATTTTTCAGTGGGGTTTGCGGGCTGTTCAATGACATGCACACCCATACTTTTCTTAGCCATCATTTTGGAAAGAAATAGAGATATGAATGAACCGGAAAAACCGATAATGGCTGAATAAATCAGCAGCGCATTGAGATCAAGATCAACACCATTCTCGGCTAACAGGTTATCAATTCCGAGCAGGCTGAAGACTACGCTCAGCAACATGATCACTGCCAGGTTGGTACCCAGAAATAACAAAATACGCATTTCAACTCTCCAAATAATGTTAATTCAACGGAGCTGTTATGGTTTTTAGAGGACGCTCAAATACTTCCCTATATCGCTCTGTTTCGGCCATACGTGCTCTCAGAAGCCTCTAGAAACCATAACAGCTTCATTGTCTCAATATGGTGGCAATCAAGTGATGAACCCGAAAGACTATCAAGCCAGGTTATCAATAGTGAATTTCTGAAGTGTCAGCAGCAGGGACAAGGGTACGCATCTTCAGAAATTTATCTATGATAATCTGGCAAGGGAATTTATTTATACGCCAAATTGGGCGCCAACCATTTCTCAATTTCGACAACAGATTGCCCCTTTCGGTTCGCATAATCTTCAACCTGATCCCTGTTGATTTTACCTACCGCAAAATAACGTGCGGCCGGATGAGAAAAATACAAGCCACTAACAGCCGCAGTAGGTACCATCGCCTTGGATTCGGTTAGCCAGATTCCGGTATTCGCTTCAGCATCCAACAGTGACCAGAGTGTATCTTTTTCCGTATGATCCGGAGAAGCCGGGTAACCCATTGCCGGGCGGATTCCCTGGTATTTCTCGCTGATAAGATCTTCGTTGTTGTAATTTTCATGTGAAGCATAGGCCCACAACTGCTTACGCACCCGTTCATGCAGCCATTCGGTCAGCGCCTCAGCCAGGCGGTCCGCCAATGCCTTTAACATCAGCGAACTGTAGTCATCATGATCTTTTTCAAACTCAGCGATCTTGTCATCAATACCGATACCGGCAGTTGCCGCAAAACCACCCAGGTAATCTTTTTTACCAAATGATTTTGGCATTACATAATCGGCAAGACATTCGTTGTACTTGCCCGCTGGCTGTTTCGCCTGTTTACGCAGATTATGCAAGGTTGCCAGTAATTTCTCGTTGTCATCCGGGTCATAGATTTCAATATCATCACCCACAGCATTTGCCGGAAACAAACCGACTACCGCTTTGGCTTGCAACCAGTTTTCATCAATCACCTGCTGCAGCATTTGCTCTGCATCAGCATAAAGCTTGCGGGCTTCCTCGCCTTTTTCAGGATCATCAAGGATTTTGGGGAAACGCCCTTTAAGTTGCCAGGCATGGAAGAAAAACGTCCAGTCTATATACTCGGCAATACCGCTTAAATCAATATCATCCAGTACGGTAACACCCATCTGGGCAGGCTCTGCAGGGATAAAGTTATCCCACTCTACCGGCGTAGGATTTGACCGGGCTTCTGCTATCGATACCAGGTTACGAACCTCATTTTTAGCGGCTCTTTGTTTGCGAACCGTTTCATACTGCTGCCGGGTGTTATTCAGAAATCCCTGCTTCTGATCATCGGACAACAGGCTTGAAGCGACACCGACGGCCCGTGAAGCATCAGCAACATAGACCACACCATGTTCGTACTCGGGTTCAATTTTGACCGCCGTATGCGCCTGGGATGTCGTCGCGCCTCCAATCAACAAGGGTATGTTGAAATCAAGGCGCGTCATCTCTTTGGCAACATGTACCATTTCATCCAGTGAAGGGGTAATCAATCCGGACAGCCCGATAATATCGACATTTTCTTCCCGGGCTTTTTGCAAAATGGTTTCAGCCGATACCATGACTCCCAGGTCAATAACCTCGTAGTTATTACATTGCAGCACCACACCGACAATATTTTTGCCAATATCGTGCACATCACCCTTAACCGTTGCCATGAGAATTTTACCTTGTGTCTCAACGGCACAATCAGCCTTTTCAGCCTGCAGAAATGGATCGAGATAGGCCACGGCTTTTTTCATAACCCTGGCTGACTTGACCACCTGGGGTAAAAACATTTTACCTTCGCCAAACAGGTCGCCAACGACATTCATGCCGTCCATTAAAGGCCCTTCAATCACTTCAAGCGTCGATGGAAACTGTTGCCTGGCTTCTTCAGTGTCGGCTTCAATGTATTCTGTTATGCCTTTTACCAGGGCGTGTTCGAGTCTTTTGGTTACCGGCCATTCACGCCAGGCCAGGTCTTCTTCTCTGGCAACGCCTGAGCCGTCACCCGCATCTTTTGGCGCCAGATTGACAAGTTGCTCTCCAGCTTCCGGATCTTTATTAAGGACAACATTCTCAACGGCATGCCGCAGCTCGTCCGGCAGATCATCATAAACAGCCAACTGGGCTGCGTTAACAATTCCCATGTCCATACCTGCATGAACTGCATGGTACAAAAAGACCGCATGAATGGCTTCGCGAACCGGGTTATTACCACGAAATGAAAACGACACATTGGAAACGCCACCTGAGACCTTTGCATAAGGCAGTGTCTGCTTGATCGTGCGCGTCGCTTCAATGAAATCAACACCATAATTGTTGTGTTCTTCAATACCAGTAGCGACCGCAAAAATATTCGGGTCAAAAATGATGTCCTCGGCAGGGAAACCAATTTCATCAACCAGAATACGGTAAGCGCGAGTACAAATCTCAACCTTGCGCGCCTGGGTATCAGCCTGGCCTTTTTCATCGAATGCCATGACAATGATGGCCGCGCCGTATTGCAGACAAAGCCTGGCCTGTTCTCGAAAGGCCTGTTCGCCTTCCTTCATGGATATGGAATTGACAATGGGCTTGCCCTGCGAACACTGTAAACCGGCTTCAATAATGTCCCATTTGGATGAGTCGATCATCAATGGCACCTTGGCAATATCCGGTTCAGAGGCAATCAGATTCAAAAAACGCACCATCGCCGCCTTGCCATCCAGCATGCCTTCATCCATGTTGACATCCACGATCTGGGCACCGTTTTCAACCTGGGTACGGCAAATATCCAGCGCTTCCTCGTATTCTTCGTTGAGGATTAAACGTTTAAACTTGGCTGAACCGGTAACATTAGCCCTTTCACCTACATTGACAAAAAGACTATCCTCGCCAATGTTTAACGGCTCAAGCCCTGACAGGCGGCAGGACTTCTCTATCTCAGGTAGCTTGCGCGGCTTTTTGCCTTGTAAAGATTCAGCAATTTTCCTGATATGCACGGGCGTGGTGCCACAGCAACCACCCACTATATTGAGAAAACCACTATCAGCCCATTCGCTGATATATTCACTCATATGCTCGGCATCAAGGTCATATTCACCGAATTCGTTTGGCAGACCGGCATTGGGATGGGCGTTAACATGGCAATCTGCAACACGTGACATCTCTTCAACATACTGGCGCAACAGGTCCGGACCCAGTGCACAATTCAGCCCGATGGAAATCGGATTGGCATGATGCAGTGAATTATAAAATGCCTCGGTGGTCTGCCCGGAAAGCGTTCGGCCAGAAGCATCGGTAATGGTACCGGAGATCATGATCGGCAGTTCAACCTGGTCTTCGCTGAAAACCTGTTTAACTGCAAACACAGCAGCCTTGGCATTCAGGGTATCAAAGATGGTTTCGATAAGAACGATATCAATACCACCTGCAATCAAAGCCCGAGTGGCCTCACTGTATTGCTTTACCAACTAGCTAAAAGTGATATTACGAAAACCGGGGTCATTGACATCCGGTGATATTGACAGGGTGCGACTGGTCGGGCCGAGCACTCCGGCAACAAAACGCGGTTTGTCCGCAGTGGAAAACTTGTCTGCTGCCTGTCGCGCCACCTGGGCCGCTGCCAGGTTAAGTTCAGGCACCAGATCCTCCATATCATAATCTGACATGGAGACACGGGTGCCATTAAAAGAATTGGTTTCAATGATATCGGCACCAGCTTCAAGATAATCTTCATGGATGCCCTGGATGATATGAGGCTGAGTCAGGCAAAGCAGGTCATTGTTACCTTTAAGATCGGTATGCCATTCTGCAAAACGTTCCCCACGGTAATCTTCTTCTGTCAGCTTATGGCGCTGGATCATAGTGCCCATCGCACCGTCCAGAATCAGGATACGTTGCTGCATCAGCTGGTTGAGTTGTTCAGTTTTGTTTTTAATCGACATAGTCATCACTCGTAAAAAAACGTCCAGCCAGGCTATTCTTCCGGAAAACGCCGTCCATACATCCATGTAAGCTTGACTGAAACATTCCTGTTTCAGACATTCCTCCAGAACGGCCTGACTCAGACGCTGGATTTAATCTGATTCTAACAGATCGGGATGTGTTAACGAACTCTGCCAGGTAACAGCCGTTGGAAGATTCTTTTACGGGATGTCGGCAGCCGGGATGCTAGCGCAAAGCCCC
>JARRJW010000037.1:0-10218 GCA_037388785.1 Gammaproteobacteria bacterium | reverse complement strand
GATGTCATAATCCAGAAACAGTGTCGGGAGGGTTGACATGATTTCCATCTCACCATGTGCCAGGGTGCCATGCAGCATCAGAACTACCGTATCAAGGCCTGACTACCAGCGCTAACCTGGAAACGACCGGTGACAACTGGCAGGATGGTCCGGTAGTTCTGATGCTGCATGGCACCCTGGCACATGGTGAGATGGAAATCATGTCAACCCTCCAGACACTGTTTCTGGATTATGACATCAGTTCTCTGTCTATAAATCTCAGCCTGGGACTCGATAAGCGTTCTGGCATGTACGATTGCGCAGTAACACATACGCATAAACATACAGATTCTTTAAATGAAATTGATTTATGGCTTAACTGGCTGAAAAACCAGGGCGTAAAGTCATTAGCTTTACTGGGGCACTCGAGAGGTGGTAACCAGATTGCCTGGTATGCCAGTGAAAATGATGATAATACCAGTATCAGTCATGTAATCCTTATTGCCCCTGGTATTGTAGGCCCGGGTGAACTGGCAAAAGACTATCAGAAAAATTATAAAAAGCCGCTTCAACCTGTACTCGACAAAGCCAAATCACTGGTGGATGCGGGCAAGGGTGGCGAAGTTATGCAAAACACAGATTTTATCTATTGTCCTGATACCCAGGTTACAGCGGAAGCTTTCGTCAATTATTACCAGGAAAATGATAACTTTTACACGCCCGGCTTAGTTGAGAAGATTTCAAAACCCATACTGATATTTGCCGGCTCAGAGGACAAGGTTGTTGATAATGTCATGACTGAAATGTCTAAATTATCAAATGCTAAAAATATCGAACTGATCACTATCGATGGTGCAGATCATTTCTTTCGGGACCTCTATGCCGAAGAAATCATCGAAACTGTTGTGGAAGCAATGGAGTAAAATTTCCTTTCACATGATCCACTAAAACTGCCGGCCTATTCTATTTATCAATGTTGTTCGATAAAGGCTTAGGCTTGGTCAAATGGGTTTTTATAGCCTGTTCAACCAGGGTGTCGAGTTTATCCTCCAGCTGACTGACTAAGTGATTACGTATTAACTGCTCAATTTCTGCTCGAGTCTGGTCAATTGAAGAGTCAACAATTTCAGAAATCAAGCCATTAAGTTCATTTTTAAGGCGATCCTGAAGTTCACTGGATATTTTTTCGAGTTTATCCTGCTGTGAAGATAAATTATCATCCGCAATCCCGATAATAGCGATATCTTTCACGACTCGCCATACGATTTTTCTCATTCGGATCCACTGGCTCCAGTAGCCGTTCAAACTGACTGAAACATGGTGGAATTTCATCAGTAAGATTTATAAGAATATCGTGTTCTTCGGTGTTATCAAGGCTGGTAGTCAGTAAAACAGGCGTTTCGCTGTCCTTGTAATGTTGCGGACGATCATGCGGAATGAAACTCTGTTCGCTAAATGTCCATAAAAGTTACCGGTATTCCAGGCTGTACCTGCTATATCCAGGTGGGCCCATTTGAATTTTTTAGTGAAGCGCGCAAGAAAACAGGCAGCAGTGATGGTACCACCATCTGGACCGCCAATGTTGGCCATGTCCGCAAAATTGCTATCGAGTTGTTTCTGGTATTCATCCCAGAGAGGCAAACGCCCGACCCGGTCATAAGTTTCCTGACCTGCAGAGATCAATTCATCACTTAGCTGGTCATTATTGGACAGCAAGCCTGAGGCCTGACGCCCAAGTGCCACAATACAGGCACCTGTCAGTGTTGCCATATCAATCACAGCAGCCGGTTCAAAGCGTTCACAGTAGGTCAGCGCATCACAAAGTATCAGTCGTCCTTCAGCATCAGTGTTCAAAATTTCGATGGTTTGACCTGACATGCTGGTAACAATGTCTCCAGGTTTGTTGGCATCTCCGTCTGGAAGGTTTTCGGAGGAGGGTACAACTCCAATGATGTTAATTGGCAGCTTTAATTCAACACAAGCTTTCATGACACCAAACACAGTAGCGCCACCACACATGTCATATTTCATTTCATCCATTTTGCCAGCTGGTTTTAATGAAATGCCACCGGCATCAAAAGTCAGACCTTTGCCAACCAGCACGACAGGTTTGGATTTGCTAGCTGCTCCATTGTATTCCATGACGATAAGTTTTGCCGGTTGGCGACTACCTTTGGAAACTGATAGCAGGGCACCCATTCCAAGTGCCTCCATGTCTTTTTCCTCAAGTATGCTTAATTTCAGTTTTCTGACGCCACGTTTGAGTTCTCTGGCCTGATCAGCTAAATAAGACGGTGTACAGATATTGCCGGGTAAATTGGCCAAATCCTTGGTTAAGGACAGGCCAGAGGCAATCGCCACACCGTGTTCAACTGCTTTGCTATAAGCTGATTTTAATTTTCCATTCTGGTAAAGGATGGTGATTTTTTTGAGTGGTTTTTTGTTGTTTTCGGGTTCACTTTTACACTGGTTAAACTGATAAGTGGCACTTTCTGCAGAAGTAATCAGCGTGCGTGTCATATCATAGGCATTTGAAGCATCAATGAAATCCGGAAGGATAAAAGTCGCATCCACTGCGCCAGAAGCGTCAAGTTTTTTTACAGCCTCATCCACAATATTTTTGTAAAGCTGGCTATTGAATTCTTTTTCTTTGCCACAAGCCAGTAGAAGCAAACGCTGTGCAGTGAGGTTAGGCAGGTTGTAGGCCATAATGCTGCCGCCGGTTTTATTTGATTCAATGTCACCGTTTTTAAGTAACCCTTTAATCGCGCCGTCTGTTAATTTATCGAGTTCATTCAAAGTTTCAGACAAGCGTGTCGTGGAAAACACCGGGACAACCAAACAGTGTGTTTTTAACGAGGCGATTTCAGCTTTTTTTATGATGTAATTCATTATTTGTCCTGTTAGGCTGTTGAATCAAGAGCATGACTTTAATAGGTAATGACGAGTTGATCAAATGCCAGATGATATAGGCAATATGCATGTTGAGAAAATTGAATTTCTCAATACCAGCCTGACTGAAAAGGGCTATCAATTGGTCTTTGAAAAGGAACGGTTGACACTGCAATCAAGGCAGCACAATTTCAAACCATTAGCGATTGATTTTACTGCAGGCCAAGCCAGGCACAGGCGGCTATATGGTGGAGGGAAAAATCAACCAATTTCCAGAGCCCTGGGACTTAAACCGGGATACAGTCCTGTTGTGTATGATCTGACAGCAGGCTTGGGAAGAGATGCATTTGTGATGGCTACCCTGGGTTGTCAGGTAAGCCTGGTCGAGCGCTCTCCAGTTATCGCCTTATTGCTAGAACATGGCCTTAAACAGGCCTCAACATTTGATGAGACTCAAGAGATAGTCCAAAGGATGCGCCTGATCAAGGCTGATAGTAGAAAATTTCTGAAAAATTTGTCATTCGAAGATTATCCGGACGTGATTTACCTTGATCCAATGTACCCTCATCGTGATAAATCGGCACTGGTAAAAAAAGAAATGCGCATTTTCAGGGATCTTGTCGGCAACGATACTGACGCAGTTGATTTGTTCCAGATTGCTTTAACAAAAGCTTTAAGGCGACTAGTCGTGAAACGACCCAAAGGCGCAGAATTTCTTGCTGGTGAAACACCCGCTTTTCAGGTAAAGAGCAAAAATACCCGCTACGACTGCTATCTGCCTGTGGAAAAACCTTAACAAAAAAGCATTTAAAATGTGCAATATTTATTCAAATGCCCTTGTTTGGTGCAAAAAAATGATTTTCTGGCCAGGGAATTCGCTAAAATGTTGAGGAAAAGGCTATGCACCATTTTGGTACGAAAACTGCAACCACGGTTTCAGTATAAATACTTAACTCAGTTCAATGAATTTCAATGACAGGCAATTAAACAAATCTCTGCAGGATCTGATTGTTCAATTAAGGTTGCCAGAGACATTTCAGCCCATCGTCGAGCAGATTTACCTGCCTCTTTCAGAAATACTTAACAATCATGCCAATCAGGCATCAAGAACCACTTTTATCAGTATCAATGGCTGCCAGGGTAGTGGAAAAACGACACTAACCATTTTTTTGAAGACTATTTTAGAAAAGGCCTTTGGAAAGTCAGCTGCGATTATTTCTCTCGATGATTTTTATCTCAAGAAAAACGAAAGAATCACTTTAAGTAAAAAAGTGCATCCGTTATTTGTTACCCGGGGAGTTCCCGGTACCCATGATCTTGAATTAATGACTGATACCATTGGGCAATTACTGGAAGCAAATCCGGTAAAGCTACCCGTGTTTGATAAATTAATAGATGACCGCCTGGAAAAGAAACACTGGCCTTACCAGGCACCCGCTGAGGTTGTATTGTTTGAAGGCTGGTGTAATAACAGTCCTGCTCAGGATGAAAGTGCGTTGACAAACCCGGTGAACGAGTTGGAACGAAATGAGGACCAGGCTGCAAAATGGCGCACCCATGCCAATGATATGCTCAAAAAATATAACCAGAATATTTTTAACAATGCTGATATCAAGTTGATGCTGTTGGCGCCGGGCTTTGAAAATGTATTTCAGTGGCGTAAAAACCAGGAGCAGAAGCTTGCCTTGGATAATAAAGAGAGTAACCGAAAAATAATGAACTCGACAGAGTTACAGCGTTTTATTCAGCATTACGAGCGCATTACCCGGCATTCCATTGAACATATGCCGGAAGAAGTAGCTGATATCGTCATCCCAATCAACGATGCCCAGCAACTTACAGAAATCAAGGTGCGCAATGGTTTCAGATAAAATCAAATGGCTGGTAATTACCGATCTTGATGGCAGCCTGCTTAATCATTATGACTATGGGTTTGATGCAGCTTTACCTGCAATCGGCCAGTTAAAAAAATATTCCATACCTCTCATTTTAAATACCAGCAAAACCTACTATGAAACGGTTGAAATATCCCGCGAGATGGATATTAGTTTCCCGTTTATTGTTGAAAACGGCTCCAGCATTTATTTACCCAAGAAAAGCTTTACTGAGTTACCCAGCTCGTTTGCAGCTACTCGTGACAACTACTGGGTAATAAAACTGGGCAGTTCGGTTCAGGAAATTAACCGGTATCTCGGATTACTCGTTTCTGATGCGGATGATTTTACACTGCTCTCGGAATGTTCATCGATTGAAGTCAGTAAACTAACTGGCCTGTCGATTACTCAGTCTGAAAATGCCGTAAAAAGAGAATTCAGCCAGCCAATGTTATGGAATGGCAGTGATGAACAGCTTGCTGATTTTGTTACCAGACTTGAAAAACAGGGACTGACGCTACTACAAGGTGGAAGGTTTTTGCATATCCAGGGTAAAACAAACAAGGGTATGGCAATCAAAAAATTAAAAACTTTTTATTCCAATTCAGTAAAAACGGTTGTCATCGGCGACAGTGCCAACGATAAGGCGATGCTCGAAGTCGCCGATATTTCAATTGTGATCAACGCTCCGGGCAACAAGTATCTACTGAAAAATTTCAAACCTCACTATCTTACTGAGGATATTGCACCAAAGGGCTGGTCTGAAGCAATTCAATATGCCTTCAAACGAATGATATAAGGATAATAATATGAGTGATTTTTTCCAAAACGGGCGAGTTACAACACTGCATAACATGTCAAATCGCAGTGATGATGCACTGGAAAAGGAATTAAATGGTTTTTCTAAAAAAGTAAACCTGGGTCTGATTTTGCCTTCACTTTTTTCCGAGTTGGAAAGACCCGCACTTGGCAATATTCTCGATGAACTTTCACAGGTTGATTACCTTAAGCAGATAGTGATTGGTATCGACCAGGCAGATAGAGAGCAGTTCAAGTATGCATCCGAATTCTTTTCACGATTGCCACAAGAACATGACCTGTTATGGAACGATGGCCCCAATCTTTTAAGCATCGATAAAAAACTCAGGGAACAGGGGTTGGCACCAACAGAACGGGGCAAGGGCAGGAATGTCTGGTATTGCATTGGCTATATGCTGGCCAAGCAAAACACTGAAGCGATAGCCATTCATGACTGTGACATTATTACCTATAAAAAAACCATGTTAAGCCGGTTGCTTTATCCACTTGCCAATCCCAAATTCAATTACGAATTCTGCAAAGGTTATTATTCACGGGTAGCCAATAATTCAATGAACGGACGAGTATCCAGGTTGCTGGTTTCACCACTTGTCAGGGCATTGAATCATCAACATGGTCCCCATGGTTACCTTGAGTTTCTTGATAGTTTCCGTTATCCGCTGGCCGGGGAATTTTCAATGACTCATGGTGTCCTCAAGGATTTGAGAATTCCAACTGACTGGGGGCTTGAAGTTGGCATATTGATGGAAATGAAAAAGAATTACACAACCAGTCATATCTGTCAGGTTGATATTGCCGATAACTACGACCATAAACACCAGGTTTTATCCAAGGAAGATTGCGAAAAGGGTCTTTCAAAAATGTCGATTGATATTGCCAAGGCTATGTTCAAAAAACTTGCTACAGATGGCATTACTTTTACTGATGAAAGTCTGAGAACCACTAAAGCGACATATTACCGGATTGCCCTGGATCTTATAGAAAGCTACCGCAATGATGCAATCTTCAATGGACTTAACTATGAAACACATGTTGAGGAAATGATG
Source organism: Gammaproteobacteria bacterium (assembly GCA_037388785.1). Classification (GTDB taxonomy): domain Bacteria; phylum Pseudomonadota; class Gammaproteobacteria; order Chromatiales; family Chromatiaceae; genus JABDQZ01. The sequence continues at coordinate 3,608 of JARRJW010000037.1, read as the reverse complement.
GTTGAGTTGTTCGCCAAAAATATTAAGCATGCCGGCAAGGTGTTTCTAGAGGATACCGACAAAGCTCCATTTATTCCCAGCTGGCGTAGGGTTTCCAGTGCAATTCCGGATATTTTCGATCAGTTAATTGCAGCTGTAGAGGCTGACAAGGAAGAATTTCGATGAAGAAAGAGTGTAGTGATTTTGATAGCTTGTCGAAAAGAATTCAAAGTCACCTGGACATTGTTTATCAGGAGACCGATAACTCGGGACTGGTTCAGCAAATAATCGATCTTATGGGTTTTGATGAGTCTCAACCCCCTGTTGAGTGCCACAAAAACCTGTGGAATCAAAAAGATGTGGTATTAATCACTTATGGTGATTCTGTCATAGCCGAGGAAGAAAAGCCGCTTAAGGTTTTAGAAAGGTTTCTAACCAAACATATCTCTGATCTGGTTTCAATTGTCCATATTCTGCCTTTTTATCCCTACAGTTCAGATGATGGCTTTTCAGTTATCAATTATGTAGAGGTCAACCAGTCATTAGGCGGCTGGGATAACATTCGGTTATTGACAAAAAATTTCTCCATCATGGCGGACCTTGTTATTAACCATTGCTCAAGCCGCAGTCTCTGGTTTGATAATTATAAACAGGGAAAAACACCAGGAGCGGGATATTTTATTGAAGTTGACCCTGATGAAGATTTATCGATGGTCGTCAGGCCGCGAACCAGTCCGTTATTGCGAGAAACAGAGACTATTGATGGTAAAAAACATATCTGGTGTACTTTTAGCCACGACCAGATTGATCTCGACTTTTCCAATCCAGAAGTTTTGATGGAAATTATCAAGATAATAAAATTCTATCTGGATCAGGGTATTTCACATTTTCGTCTGGATGCAGTTGCTTTTTTATGGAAAAGCATCGGCACATCCTGTATTAATTTACCGGAAACTCACGAAGTCATTCGTCTGCTTCGTCTGATCATCGAACATGTTAATCCCAATGCCGTAATCATAACTGAGACCAATATTCCAAACCGGGAAAACCTGTCCTATTTTGGTAATGCCAATGAAGCACACTGGATTTATAATTTTGCATTGCCACCATTGATTTTATATACCATGTTAAGTGGTAAATCCCATCTGTTTAAGCAGTGGATGATGAGTATGCCTCCAGCTCAAAATGGCACGGCATATTTTAATTTTATCGCTTCACACGATGGCATTGGCATGAGGCCTGTTGAAGGTATTCTTGAAGATGGTGAAGTGGATAATATGGTGGAAATTGTTAAACGGTTTGGAGGAGAAGTCTCTTACCGAACCATGTCAGATGGTTCGCATCGGCCCTATGAACTGAATATTTCACTTATCGATGCGATGAAAGGAACATTTCAGGGAGAAGACCAGTTTCAGTTGGAGCGCTTCATATGCGCTCATGCGATTATGCTTTCTCTTGAGGGTGTACCCGCATTTTATATTCACAGTCTGCTGGGTACCCATAATGACCATGATAAAAAGTATCATGCTGGTCATAATAGGGCGATTAACCGGCACAACTGGAACATTGATCTTCTTGAAAACGAAATCAATAACGAGTTGTCCATTCACAGTCGCGTATTGCAAAAACTCAGTCAACTCATTGCGATAAGAAAACAGCAGCCAGCTTTTCATCCAAATGCCACACAGTTTACATTACATTTCAGTGAGTCTTTTGTCGGTTTCTGGCGTCAAAGTCAGGACCGCCGCCAAAGTATTTTCTGTATTTTCAATATTTCTGACCAGTATCAGGAAATACCGCTACACAGTATTAACTTAATAGCTCTTGATGAATGGTATGATCTTATCAGCCTTCATAAATATGCTGATCCAGGGGAAACATTACAGATCAAGCCTTATGAATTTGTCTGGATTACAAATTACACAGCACGAAATTGATATTAAACTGGCATGAATATTTTTACTTATGGCTCTTTGATGTTTTCTGAAGTATGGAACAAGGTTGTTCAGGGTAACTATTATTCTTCTTCTGCAACTCTTCAGGGGTATCGTTGTTTCTGCATCAAAAACGAAAGCTATCCTGGCCTGAGAAAAGCAAACAGTTATGATAAGGTCGTTGGCATCGTATACCATGATATTAACAACCAGGATTTAATGCGGCTGGATGCCTTTGAGGATGGATGCTATGAGAGAGTGCCAGTCACTGTCGACCTTGGCAATTCTAAAATCAAAAGCCACGTTTATCTGATTAGAGATCAATATCTTTTCCTTGCAACGGAAAAACAGTGGGATCCGGAAGATTTTTATAAAAAGTCCATTGGCGATTTTGTTGCGACCTACACTGGCTTCTAATTAAGGCAGTATCCTGTATGAGCGTTATCGACGAAAAATCAATATTTACTGCGATGAAACAGGATGGGCCTTTCAGAGTCGAAGATGATCTGAATTTTGGCCAGGTATTTTCTCTGCATTCCCGCGACTGGGTAAAAACTTTCTGTACAGATCGCGTTACAGTGACTAAATATCGAGCCGTCAGGGAATATATTTTTGACCTGCTGCAGATTTCCAGTTTCGAACAGATTGAAGCCATCATGGGTAATCGACAGGAAATTAAAAAAAGGAGTATTCGCGCTTACCTGCTGTTAGCTAATCTTTATGGCATCAGCGGTGAAATGTCAGAAATAAAAAATCGTATTAAGGAATATGCGATCAGTGCTGATGAAGTGATCAGTTACCTGAGAAATAAGGTGCTGGCCAATTATCATTCCAATATTGAAATCAGCAATGAAATTGAAACTACGCATAATCCAATTGAATTACTTTTGATTACCCTGAATGAAAAATATCATAAGAAGTCACGATTTGAAGCAAAAAGAAAACTTGTTCTGATGGGTTTGGCCGGGTCCATTGATCAACGGGAGAGGGAAACACAGATCGAGAGCAAATTTTCAGGGTTTTTAAATTTTTTAAACCAGTATGTCTGGAGCCCCAGGCTAAAAATCGGGGAATTAAAAACAGCCTACCTACTCAGTAAGCATGATAAAGATAATTTTGCCTGCCAACACGTCAAGGTAATAGAAAATATAAAACAGGCTGAAACGCTCAAATTGGATGAGAAAGAAAAGCTGACACTGGTTAAACGCAGACAGTTTAATTTTTCAGGCAAGGAAATACCCGTCTATGTAACTGTCAGAAAAAAAGATTCTGCTGCCAAGATTTTAAAATTACTGAGAAAGAATGAAAAAAATCCGGCGGTTGCAGTTGATGATGAATTGGGCCTGATGGCTGTTTTGGATTCTACTGCCGATGTTAAACGTTTTGTCAGGCATTTAACCCTGTCAGCCATCAAAGCTGATTCGATAATGGTGCTTGAGGATATCAGCGACACCCTTACTGGCGGCTATTATCACGCTTCCTCTATCGGCAGCAGTCAGGAAACACCGATGTTAAAATTCTTTGCCCGCATTGGCGGTATGCGGGTCGAGTTTATTATTCATACCAATGAAACCTACCTAAACTATCGTTACCAGAAAGGCATCGCTCATGATGAATATGAGGTCAGACGTCTTTTTGATTCAAACGTCGCAGAATTTTTGTTTCCCGAAGATATCTATCAGTTGGACATGAAAC
>JARRJW010000036.1:0-9946 GCA_037388785.1 Gammaproteobacteria bacterium | reverse complement strand
CCCATGGAGAGTTCGTATACAGCATTTTCCATATTGTTATATTTGTAAGACAGCACTTCTCCCTGTTCGGTGAATTTTATCTGTCCGGAAACGGTGCCATCAGGTTGTGATCTAATGGCATCATGGGTAGGGCCACCACCACGGCCTATGGTACCGCCACGGCCATGGAACAGACGGATATGAATGTCATGTTTTTTGCCAATCGCAATGACTTTTTCCTGGGCCCGGTAGAGGTTCCACGCAGAAGAGGTGATACCTCCATCTTTGGCTGAATCAGAGTAGCCAAGCATAACTTCCTGGGTGTTATTCATGCTGGCAATTAAATCCCTGTAAGCTGAATTGGAAAGCAGTTTTTCCAGAACAGGCACGATATGCTCAAGGTCTTCGATAGTTTCAAACAATGGCGAAATTTCCAGGCCACAGACAGGACCTTTTTTCTTGAAGTCAATCAGGTCAGTACATCTTGCCAGAAACATGACTTCCATGATGTGGCTGGCAGAATGCGTCATGGAAATCACATATTGCCCAAAAGCTTTTGGGCTGACTTCTTTGCGCATTTCCTTAATCGTGTCAAAAACCTCTAACACCTGAAGGGTTTCGTCGGAAAGAGATTTGCGCGAATAGCTTAAATCAGGGTCGCTGATGAGTTTGCCAAGCAGTTGAAGTTTTTTGGTTTCAGAAAGTTTCTGGTAGTTGCTGGAGTTGCCTTCCATTTGGGCAATGATGTCATTGACCGCATTGCTGTGTATCGTTGATTCCTGACGGATGTCCAGATGAACCAGGTAAAAACCGAATGTTTCAGCCAGCCAGATTAAATCCTGCAGGTTGCCACGGGTTGCCGGGGCATCGTTATGACTGATCAATGAATCACGTATCAGGTAAAGATCATTCAAAAACTCTGCTTCGTCTGCATAGCCTTTTGCAACCCTGGGTTTCTCTCCGTCTAAACGGGCTTGTAGATAATTCAGATTGTTTTCAAGCCGTTTAAGCATGATGAACAGTTTGCGACGATAGGGTTCATGCTGAAACCGGTTGTCATTGACATGTGGAATGGTATCCAGAAAATTGTCATCTTCGGTTGACTGTTCAATGAACTCAATATTTGGCGTACAGAAATGATCTGAAAAGGTCAGTTCCGAGATCAGCGTGTCACAGCGGCGGCAGTATTCCTTCAGCACGGATATTGAATTTAGTCTTACTGCAAGCCTCGTGACTTCCGGCGTGACATTGGGGTTGCCGTCCCGGTCTCCACCTATCCAGGAACCAAAGCGAATCAGTTTGGGTATCTGAAATGGTGGGCAATTTTCTTTTTCACAGAAAACGCGCTGGGTGGCTTCAAATAAGTCACGGTAAATGAATGGTACAGCAGCAAAAATTGACTCTTCGAAAAATTGCAGGCCATGTCGAATTTCCTGTCTTACTTCCGGCCGGGTTGTACGTACTTCATTGGTTTTCCAGATGATGTCCAGTTGGTTTTCAAGGTCCTCGATGACGTTTTTGTAATCAGGTTGCTTGGACTTGAGATGATATAGCTTCTCACTGGTTCGACGAAAACGCCGTAACTGGTTCATGACTACACGACGCTTGGCCTCTGTGGGATGGGCAGTAAAGACAGGAATATACATGCACTCAGAAAAAAGTGTGCTGAGCTGTTGTGTGGACATGCCCTCGTTTTTGAAATGCTGCAGGGTATTGATGAACGAGCCTTTCCACGGTTCTTCACCATGCCTGGAAAGTGATTCACGCTGGTGCTGATGAAATTGCGTTTCGGCAATATTGACCAGCTTGAAATAAATACTGAAAGCCCTGATTACCGGGGTAAGAATTTCGGGAGGCAGGCGGTCAATAAAGTTTTCAAGTTTTTTGCGGGCTTTATCGTCTGGCTTTTTGCGCAGCGCCAGAAATTCCTTGCGAAGTTTTTCTACAACGCGAAAAACTTCCTCTCCGGCCTGTTGTTTCAGTATGTTACCAAGTAAGCGACCAAATAATTTAACGCGACTACGAAGTATCCTGTCGTTTTTCAGACAGGCTTGGGTGAACATATCGTCCAAAGGTGAATCCTATATTTACTTATCAGGGTTTGATACTGGATTATCTATGGCAAATTGATAGCTTTCAAGGTATTGATGGGCTGTAGAGAGATGATCATGTTGATTAACAGCAAATTGCTGCATGCATTTTTCTGATAATTTTTTCCACCAGGGGCCTGTTCTTAAATAGTATTGAACCAGTTTTTCAAGGATGGGCAAAAGTAATTCTGAACGGCTGTTGGTGTAAAGAAAACCGGTTGCCAGGTTTTTCATCAGGTTTTCGCCCGAAGCATCACAGATGCCTCCGGTAGCATCACTGCTTTTTCCGATAACAGGTAAGGTTCCATAACGACAACAGGATAATGGTAGTAACCGGGTTAGCAGGTTTTCATTGGAAAACAGGGCAACATCACTGCCGGATATAACTTCGTGTAAAAGTTTTTCGGAAAGTTTGTTACAAATTGCCAGGCGATTTGGATAACGTTCTGAAAGTGTTTGCAGAGGTTTCAGAAATTCTGCCTGGCGGTTACATAACACTAGCTGAACCGGGTGTTTTTCAAGCAAGGGCTCAAGCATGTCAAAATGTATCAGCTCAGAGTTGAAACGGTCATCGGTGAGATCGCTAAAAATCGTTACAAGGCAGCTTTTTTCATCTTTTGTCAGGTTCAGCTGGTTTTGTATAGCGGTTTTGTTTTTCGATTTCAGGTTTGATGTCGACGCATCATAGGATTGTGGGATATGCCTGTCGTTAGCGGGACTCCAGCGACTGGCGTCCGGCAATGCCTTAATATTGAAAATATGATTGGCTGGTTTTTTAATTGATGCCGGTAATGCTGCTGAACTGTCACTTGCCGTGACAACGACATCTGAATAATTTAATCCAGCCATGCCGGGTGAGAATAACTTGTTGACCAGGCTGCTTTGACTGTTTTTGATGGCAGCAGGTAATTTAAGAGGATCGAGCATTTCAACAGGAAAGTTAAAGTCAGCGGTCAGGTTATGACAGCTGAACACCGTAGCAGGACGGTTCCAGTCCTGGGCCAGCAAGGCACTTGCCAGCCCGGTCTGCCAGTCGTTTAAATGCACCACGTCAGGTTTCCAGTTAATACCAGTCTGGTTTAATGACATCATGAAAATTACCTGGCTGAACATGGCGAAGCGTTCGAGGTTATCGGTGCGGGGTACTCCGTTCGTATCGAGATAAGGGTTTCCGCGTTTTGAGAACATTGTTTTTGCTTCGACCAGGTATACCGGGAGATCGAATTTCTTTTTATCGGCCTGAAGAATGCGCACGGACTCTTCACAACCGACAAGTTCCAGAGTGGAGATGCTTTCAATAGGCAGTGCAGCGTTAATGGCTTCAGGGTAGGCGGGTAAAATTACTCTGACATCATGACCAAGCTGGGCCAGCGTACCAGCCAGTCCGGAAACAAATTCCGAAACATCCTGATTATTGGTCAGCGGATAAAATTCGCTGGATGCTATGAGTATTTTCATCTGAGTCGTTTTAAATCTTTTGTTGCAATTTTAGATGAATTTTTTGGGGTTTTTTGAATTATTTATTAAAAACGTGATAGAAGTCAGGATCCGCATGCGGAAGAAAATTAATCAAGGTTAGGAAAAAGGCTGGCTATTTCACAAAACAGTTTTTTATCGCTTTGGCTCGACGAAGCTGTTCGACCTTGTAATAAGCTTGATGTCTCTGACCGTCTTCGAGGTAACCAGTCAACCAGTTATAAGGCAGGTAAAGCCATAAATGTTTCATAAAACCATATTCGCTACTGGTCGAGCCCCAGACTGCGGCACTGGCATAAGGGTTGTTGTAGATATCAGGACGGTAAGAATAGGTTGCGGGAAGCATGTAGGTGATGGCCTGATCCAGTTCTTGACAGGACCTGCTCATTAGAAAATCATCGGGCTTGACCGGAAGATTATTACGGTGAAAGTCAAACCACGTTTCATTGTTTTCCCTGAATTCTTCTTCATGGGGTGTGTCTTCGTATTCCGGGTAAACAGAGTCCGAATAAGCCGGATTGCCGAGAGCAAACAGGCAGATAATTGCCGCAATTAAGGAAAATCTTGCCATTTTTTTACCTAATTTATCTGATATGCAGTGATTATGCAGATTGCATGCCACCCTTTATTGAGGTGTAAATGACCATTCTCGCCAGCCTTTGAGCAACGGAAAATACAGTCCAAGCTTGATTGGCCGGTCATCCAGGTGGCTGAAAAGATTGGCATAATGCTCAAGCTGACGACGATAGCGAATCATTTCATTATCTAGAAATGACTCAATATCAGTTCCCTCATGGCTGCCGGTTTTGTAGTCGATAATCCAGCGGTTGCCGTTATCGTCAACAAAGGTGCGGTCAATAATGATTTTTTTGAAGGTCTGCGCTGATTTGTAGGTCAGGGCAAATTCATTTTCAGCTTCAGACTGTGATTTTATGATCCACCGGCCACGACTGTCTGAACAAAGATTAACCATACCCAGTAAAACCTTATCGGCGGCCTGTCTGATGTCTGCGGAAGGTGTGCCGAGACTGGAAAGTGATTTTTCAATGCCGGGCCTGTGTAACTCAGGTTTTTTCGGGTCAAAGAAATGGTTGTTTAAAGCAATCTGTTCATAGTATCGGTGCGACAGGGTGCCAATATGGCGAGCGGTTTCGGAGGCCCAGTCAAAATCCAGTGTTGCCGGATTGGCATTTTCTTCGGGCTCGCTGTGAGTCGTCAGTATTGGCAATGGTTCTGGTTTTACCGGTTGCCAGTTCAGCGGCATGCTTTTTCGATCAGGTAAAAACGTGGTCAAAGTTTCAGGCTGCTCTTCATCATTGGCTGGTTGTCTGAGGTGATTGAAATTCTCAGCAATGTTTGGCCAGATAATTGCCAACAGCGAACCGCCGGCAATGCGTTTTTGTCCTTTCTGGTCAAAATTGATGTGTCCGAGCAGGTGAAGCTGTTTTTTTGCCCTCGTCAGTGCGACGTAGAGCAGCCTTGTCATTTCATGTCCGGCTTTAGCCTTGTTGATTGCTTTAAGGCTGAGACCGATCTGATCGGCCTGGTCGTCCTTTGAGGCTTTGATCGGAGCCATAAGCAGGTCTGCACGCCCTTCTGCATTGGGTCTCTCCAGCCATTCAAGCAGCGTGCTTTCATCGCTTTTACTGGTTTTACCCAGTCCCGGCAGAATCACGTTATCAAATTCCAGCCCCTTGGATTTGTGGATTGTCATGATTTGCAAACGGCCATCAGACTGGCTGTCAGCAGGCGCATAGAGTTGTTCCAGCGCTTCATTGAAAACTGTCAGGTCATCCAGGCGACCACCTTTTTCCTGTTGGCTTACCAATTCAAGATAGCGATTGACGGCATTGATATTGTTGCTGCCCGGATACAGTTGATATCCACCAATTGCTGACCAGGTCAACTGCAGTAAATGGCGTAGTGACAGATTTCCCTGCCGTTTGATAAAAGGCTCAAGCTGATTCATAAAGCGAGCCAGTCGGGCCTGTCCATTTGAAGACAATTTGGCAACAACCGTCGTGTTTTGGCAGTTGTTGAGAATAACCGGGTCCGGAGCCTCGGCGAGGATTTGCAGATCATTGATTAACAATCCGCACCATGGTGCTCTTAGCAGTGCCAGCCAATGAAGACGGTCACCGAGATGATGTAATGCTCGCGATAAGATATATAGGTCGATGATACAGGGTTGATTTGCCAAAGACTCCAGTTCAACCGCCTGAAATGGAATCTGTTGTTGGTTAAGCTGTCTGACAATATCGACCAGCTGGGCGCGGCTTCTGACCAGAATGGCAATAGTCTCATCGGTATTTCTCAGCTTATCGTTGACGATATTAGCAATTTTTTCCGCTTCGTTAACATCATCTCTTTGGGGCATCAGGTGAATGTTGACTGCCTGTTCTACACCAGCGGGATGAAAAGGCACCGAAGGGCTGTAGGTGACAGCGCCGGTTGAACGGTCTTCCTCGACGGGGAAAGCCTCAGCAAGGTTCTCATTGACCCAGCTGACAATGCCATGCTGTGAGCGAAAATTAACAGAAAGCGTCAGAGGTTCTAGCCTGATGTTGCCGATACCTGTTTCACGGGCTTTCAGATAAAGCCCGACTTCAGCTTCGCGAAAACGGTAGATGGACTGCATCGGGTCACCCACCAGAAAAAGTGTTTTGCCGTCACCTGGCTGCCATTCGCGTGTCAGAGACTCAATCAATTCCATCTGGCCCTGCGAAGTGTCCTGGAATTCATCAATCAGGATATGCTGCAGACGGTAATCCAGAACCATGGCCAGGTCCGTGGGATTTTGCTGGTTACCTAGCGCCTGCCTTGCCGATAAAGCTATCTGGGTAAAATCGACCTGACCATTATCAGCAAAAACCAGTTGCAGTTGCGCGGCACTGAGCACCAGCACTTTACTTAGTGCTTTCACCAGTTGCCACTGATCTTCAGTGTAACCGGGTGCCGGCATGAAGCGTAAATCCGTCAGCAATTTTGAAAGCGTCTGATGCTGACTGACCTCGCTGATCAGGTCTTTCATCCTGCTTTTTTGAAGTTCAAGCTGGGCTTTTCTGGTTTTGTCTTTCTCCTTGCTGGGCGGCGGAAAGCCGGTAACGATAGAAAGGCTTTTTCTGGGGTCACCGGCGCCGGTAAACAGCAGTTCGGAAAATGCCAGCCAGTAAGGCAGGCTGGAAGGCTGGGTCGACAGTTGAATGTCATCTTTTGCCCATAATGCGATATTGGGTTGCTTAACTGGATCGACGTGTTGTGAGACAAACCGGGCAATATCCGCCAACGCTTCAACCATGCCAGCCGGAAAATGCCGATGCAGTTTTTCAAGATGCTCGCTGATATAGGTTTGTAGTGCATTTTCAAGTGTCTTGCGGGGGCCTTCGATGCTGTTGATCGACGCAATATGACGTAACCATTGGTCGCGTCTGGATAGCATGGTGACCAGTAACTGCTGGATACGTTCAACATTGTTGCCAAGGTGCAGCATTAACAGGGAAAGCTCATGCTGGTATTCAGGTGCCTCGACCAGGCGCAGCGTCTGTCGGGCTGCTTCAAGATAAAGCCTGTCGGCTTGTTCAACTGGTGAGACTGTTGCGCCCATTTTTGACAACAGCGGCATTTGCCGCGTTAAAGAGGCATTCAGACTGTCAATGGTCACCACCCTTAAACGTGATGGTGAAGACAGTAGTTGCCACCCCTGGCGCTGGTCTTGTTGCATGACGGCCTTTGCCAGTTGCCAGGTTTTGAGTTTATGGCTTTCATTAGGCTTGTCAGCAGAAGCTGACTCCAGTGCCTGAAGTATTCTCAAGCGCATTTCAGAGGCGGCTTTACGGGTAAAGGTAATCGCCAGGATTGATTCGGGAACATCAGCTCGTGCCAGTAATGCCAGAAACCGCTGGCTGATCAGTTCTGTTTTACCTGACCCGGCAGGTGCCTGGACAATAAATGATTCACTGATATCGAGTGCACGGTCACGTTGTGCCTGGTCCTGAATCATGCCGGGCTCTCCGTGGACACTGTCTTGTTCGGGACTGCTGATTCATCAGGGATTTCATGTTTTCTGCACAGGGCCTGCAGGTTACAGAACTGGCAGTTATGAGGATTGATTTCCACGGAACCGGAACGAAATTCTTCGGCCAGACTGTCAAGTTGTATGCGCCAGTGTTTCCTGATCTGTTGCCAGCCGCTTTCGGTATCGGTATCGGTATCGGTATCTGTACCAGTTTCTAGCTGGGTTTCTATTTGGCCGACAGGGCTTACACCGGGTAGCAGATCGTTATCATCGGCCAGGCCAGTGAACCTGCAGGCTTTTTCATGAACCTGGGCCAGTGCCAGAGCCGCGAGTCTGTCATCTTCGGCCAAACTATAGAGTGGTAACTGGGGTTCAAGAATGGCTTCTTCCTGCCATGACCTGCTGCTGGCGGAACTGCCGGTTTTATAGTCAATAATAATGCGCTTGCCATTCTCAAGTTGATCAATGCGGTCAGCCTGGGTTTTCAGCAGCAGGCCACCAACCTCGATCGTGTTTTTTTCTTCTGTGCCAACAACTTTGAAGGCATGAAGGCGCTGTTTTTCAAGCTCAAACCATTCAAGCAAAAGAATTTGCAGACGCTGCTTTTCGAGTTTTGTAAATTGCGCGCTGTAGAGGTCGGGGCGACGGCTTTGATAGGCAAACAAGACCTTGTCCAGGGTTTTGTTAATCAGCGTCTGCAGCGCCTCTGCAGATAAATTTGAAAGTTGTTGCAGGGATTTAATCTGCTGCCAGAGTAATTCCAGTGCCTTGTGGATTTGTATGCCACGATCCATGGCTGAAACACCGTCCCCGGGGATATCGGGTTCGGCGGCGTTCAAACGATACTGGGCTGCAGCCTTGAAAGGACACAAAGCCTGGCTGGTCAGAATGCCACTGCCACCCTGTGCTGGATAATGTTCGGGTAATTCTGTAAGGGAGGTTTCGCTGTCTATTTCAGCGTTTATTTCTGGCTGCCGGGTAGTGTCAGCTACAGCAAAATCTGTTTTATCAATATGCTTAAACCGGTTTAGCAGGCTGCTGGCTCGAAGTTGTTTGTCCTGGGCTCTTGCCGGGTAACTGATGACAAGGTCTTGGCTGTTTTCAATAAAACCCTCTAGCAAATCATTGGCGTAGTTTAATTCACGCTCGGCAGAACAATGCGGCAGGTTGTACTGCTTTTGTAAGAATAGTGGTGCCGCCTCAAGTAGCCCTGAAATGAGGAGCGGGGCAACCTCAGACTGTTCCTGGAAAATGGTTTCATTGGTGAGTTGTTTAAACAGTCGTATAGCTACAGAGATGGATAAAGCCTCATTGACCCGGTTTAATTGGCGAAACTGTTTAAGCAGCTGCAGCAATTTTTCAGACTGTTGGTATTCATGGGAGTTGAGCGTGCGGTTACCTGGCCAGCCCATAGCCTGCCAGGCATTCAAAAACAAATTGCTTATGTTTTCAGGACTAAGCGGTTTTTTGATTGAATCAAAGAGTGCCTGCAGATTCTCGAGCCGTTCAATCCAGTCGGCAAATTCCCAGCCGGTAAATTCCCAGCCGGTAAATTTTGGTGATGTGGCCTTGAGCTGATGATGTTTGCAGAATCCAACTAGATCATTGAGGGTCCAGCTGAGTCTGCCATGTTTTTTTAACAGCAGATCTACCGCGGTTTTCTGAATACAATGATTGCCGGCATAATGATTGTCGGCGTTTTGAGTCGGGTTGCCAAACAGATAAAGCGCATTGAGTATTTTGCTCACCGTATCGAGTGAAAATTCCGGTTTGAGAAGCTCGAGTATCAGCAACGCATCATGAATCAGTGGATAGTCTGATAACGGGATGCCAAGGGAAAAATTAAACAGGTTACTCCCTGTGTGTGGTGGCGGCAGCGTCCTTTCAGGGTGCAGTATCTGGTTGAAAAGGGTTTGAATCCAGGGTCTGTGTTCATTCAGCTCAGGGATCACTATGGCAAGTTTTTGTGTTGGATTTTCAAGTAGTTTGGCTTTTGCCCATAATGCTGCCGCGCTAAGTTCAGCTTTCATGTCAGCATATTTCTCAACCGTGATGTTTTGATTGAGACTTTCCTGTTTCAAGCGGTTTGTCTCAATACCAATATGCTGAAGTGATGTCGCCAGGCTGTCATGTAATTTATTGGGATCTTCAAAGCCTGCAAATATCACCCGCTTCTCGCCTGGAAGTTGTTGTTTCAAAAGTGCCTGGCCGATGAACTCCGGGAGCAGGGCCGGGCTGAGCAGTTTTTTCTGATGGCAGACCGTTTCGAACTTTTTTGACCAATCCCTCAGTGATTGACATTCCAGTGAGTCAATCCCGGCTAGTTCCGATAGAGGCAGATGCCACTGTTTCATCAAACGCCATGCCTGCATGGCCTGCCTGGCTA
>JARRJW010000035.1:0-16626 GCA_037388785.1 Gammaproteobacteria bacterium | reverse complement strand
GATTGCCTGCGCGCTCTGGTTGGCGCCGGTTATGGAACAGCCGATTGTTGCCCTGGCCTGGGGGGAACTGATCGCCGGCGTCACCCAGTTCGTTTTTCAATTGCCTTTTTTGAACCAGTTAAAACTGCTGCCAAAGTTTACAGTCGCCCCCAGAGATGCCGGTGTCAAGCGCATAGGCAAACTCATGTTGCCTGCGCTTTTTGGTGTTTCTGTTACCCAAATCAATCTTTTACTGGATATGCTGATTGCCTCTTTTCTGGTAAGTGGATCAATATCCTGGCTTTACTATTCAGACCGCCTGATGGAATTTCCCCAGGGCATATTGGGGGTCGCCATAGCCACGGTGATTCTGCCAGGGCTTGCCAAAAAACATGCCGAAAAATCGCCAGAAGCTTTTAGCCAGATGCTTGATTGGGGATTGCGATGGATCTTTTTGTTTGGCCTGCCATCGGCTATAGGTCTGGTGCTGCTGGCCGGGCCGATGATTGCAACCCTGTTTCAATCCAGTGTCTTTGATGCCCATGATGTGGAAATGGCGCAGCGAAGTTTGTGGGCCTATTCACTGGGTCTATTGCCTTTCATGCTGATCAAAACACTTGCCCCGGGGTTTTACTCCAGGCAGGACACTAAAACCCCGGTCAGGATTGCGGTGATAGCGATGGTCAGCAATATGGTGCTGAATATTATTCTGGTTTTTCCGCTGCAGCATGCGGGGTTGGCCCTGGCGACTTCGATTTCTGCTGTAATCAATGCTTTCCTGTTGTACCGGGGCTTGAGAAAAGAACAGGTTTACCTGCCTGACGGTGGCTGGGTATGGTTGTTAAGTCGTGTTGGCCTGGCCAGCCTGGCGATGGGAGCAACAGTATTTTTCTTCTCGCCTGTAATGGACTTTTGGCTCAATGCACTGCGTTTGGATAAGGTTTTATGGTTATTGGGCTTGATCAGTGCCGGTGCAATGGTCTATTTTTTCACCCTCTATCTGGTTGGGGTGCGCGTTCAGCACTTTCGTCATCGTCCGGTAAATTAAAACCATGCAAGTTATTCGGGGATTACACAATATCAGGCCTCATCATCAGCAAACCGTGCTGACGATTGGTAATTTTGATGGCGTGCATCTTGGCCACCAGGCCGTCCTGGCTGCTGTCGTTGCAAAAGCACGTCAGATGCAGGCAACATCCACCGTCATGATATTTGAACCTCAGCCACTTGAGGTTTTTGCACCGGATAAAGCACCTGCGCGTCTGACCCGGTTGTCAGAAAAATTACAGGCACTTAAAGACAATCATATTGAGCAGGTTTTGGTGATGCGTTTTTCTGCTGCTTTTGCCGGACTGGATGCCAGTGAATTTATTAACAGGATTCTTATCGATGGTTTGCAGACCGAGCATCTTTTTGTCGGTGATGATTTCTGTTTTGGCAAAAACAGGGGAGGTAACTTTGCCACCCTGCAGGAGGCCGGCAAAATACATGGTTTTGGCGTTGAGAATCTGCACACCATTGCTGATGATGAAGGCCGTTTCAGCAGCACCCGTATCCGCGAACATCTCAAGGATGGCGATTTTTACCAGGCTGAAAAATGCCTGGGGCGTCCCTACAGTATTTGTGGCAGGGTGGCTCATGGTCATAAACAGGGACGGACCATTGGCTACCCTACGATCAATATCGAACTGAAACGAAACCGCAGCCCGCTGCTGGGTGTTTTTGCGGTGAAGGTTTACGGTTTGTCGGGTGATCTGGGTTTAAACGGTGTTGCCAGTATTGGCAATCGCCCGGTGGTTGAAAATGATGACCACTATCTTCTCGAGGTTTACATTTTTGATTTTGACCAGGATGTTTACGGCAAGCATGTCCAGGTGGAGTTTGTCAGTCACATTCGTCCTGAAATGAGTTTCGATTCATTTGATGCGCTCAAGCAGCGGATTGATGACGATGCACGCCAGGCGCGAGAACTGCTTGCTCAATGATCAATATAAATTAACTCTGGCCGTAACCGGTGTTTTTTTCCGGGCACTCAAGCACATCCCTGTGTCGTTCGGCCTCGGACTTCCTGGCCTCGGACGCCAGACAAAAACACCGGTTACGCCCAGTATTTCCTCCGATGAAAAATAGCAAATGTTAGCGATCACTGAGCAAGCAGTTCATTTTGTTTAAGAGGTGGAAGAAGTTGCAGGAATGTTTTTTTCAGACCTTCAGCAGCAGGGATGCTGCTGTCGAGCCCCATGGATGGGTTTATGCGTGTCTGAAAAAAATCGTTGCTGCAGCTTCTTTAGATATGCATCAAGGAAAAATAACAGTTAGAATGGCAGGCTATTTTTCAATGTTTTCAATTTGTTATCAAAGCAGTCAATGAGTAACTACAAGGATACGCTAAATCTTCCCAATACCGGTTTTGCAATGAAGGCCAATCTCGCCAATCGAGAGCCTGAAATGTTGAAGGAATGGGAAGCCAATAATCTATACCAGAAAATTCGCGAAGCATGCGAGGGCCGGCCAAAATATATTTTGCATGATGGCCCTCCATACGCTAATGGTGAAATTCATATTGGCCATGCCGTAAATAAAATTCTTAAAGATATAATCGTTAAGAGTCAGACACTTGATGGCAAAGATGCACCATATGTTCCTGGCTGGGACTGCCATGGTTTGCCAATTGAATTACAAGTTGAAAAGAAAGTGGGTAAGCCGGGCAAAAAGGTTACGGCTGCCGAATTCCGTAAAGCCTGCCGAACCTATGCCAACAAACAGGTTGATGGTCAGCGGGAAGACTTCAAACGTCTCGGTGTACTGGGTGACTGGGATAATCCTTATCTAACCATGCACTACCAGCAGGAAGCGGATATTATTCGTTCGCTCGGAAAAATTGCTGCCAATGGCCATCTTCATAAAGGCTCTAAACCTGTTCATTGGTGTACCGACTGCGGCTCAGCATTAGCAGAGGCCGAAGTTGAATACAAGGACAAGGAATCGTTTGCCATCGATGTACGGTTTAAAGTTGTTGATGAAGAGGCGTTCATAAACAGTTGCCATAACGTACCGGAAGTCCATGGAGAAGGACCATTGTCTGTTGTGATCTGGACAACCACACCCTGGACCTTACCAGCCAATGAGGCGGTCGCGCTAAACCCTGAACTGGAATATGTGATAGTACAAACAGAGCATGAGCGTCTACTGCTTGCAGAAGGCATGATGAAAGATGTCCTCGGGCGCTGGGGAATCGAAAAATATCATGTAATAGCTTATGGCCGTGGCGACAGTTTTGAAGGACAGAAACTGCAACATCCGTTTTATGACAAACAGGTACCTATCATATTAGGTGAACATGTCACTCTGGATGCCGGTACAGGTGCCGTACATACCGCCCCGGGTCATGGTATGGATGACTACATCGTCGGTGTTCGTTATAACCTACCGGTTAATAACCCGGTTGGCAGCAATGGCTGTTTTGTTGAAGGTACCGAGTTATTTTCAGGTAAACATGTTTTCCAGGCTAATGAGGAAGTCATCAAGGTATTACAGGACAACAACGCCCTGATGCATGAAGTCAAAATGCAGCACAGTTATCCTTGCTGCTGGCGTCATAAAACCCCGATCATTTTCAGGGCGACACCGCAGTGGTTTATCAGCATGGAAAAACAGGGTTTGCGTAAAGCAGCCTTGCGTGAAATCAAACAGGTTAAATGGATGCCTGACTGGGGCGAGGCCCGCATCGAGAGTATGGTTGAAAACCGCCCGGACTGGTGTATTTCCCGCCAGCGTACCTGGGGCGTGCCGATTACTTTATTCATAGATAAAAATACCGGTGATCTCCATCCACGTTCTGAAGAACTGGTTGAAGAAGTTGCTCAACTGGTTGAGCAGGAAGGCATTGAAGCCTGGTTCAGTCGGGATGCAGCAGAACTTATAGGTGATGAAGCTGATCAGTATGAAAAAGTTACTGATACGCTGGATGTCTGGTTTGATTCGGGAGTGACTCACAGCTGCGTGCTGGAACATCGTGATGGACTTTCTTTTCCTGCAGATCTCTATCTTGAAGGTTCTGATCAGCATCGTGGCTGGTTCCAGTCATCATTAATGACTTCAGTAGCGATGAATGACCGGGCACCTTACAGGGCTGTTTTAACGCATGGCTTTACCGTCGATGCTGACGGCAAGAAGATGTCAAAATCACTCGGTAATGTAGTCAAGCCACAAACCGTTTTGAAAACACTGGGTGCTGATATTATTCGCCTCTGGGTGGCAGCAACTGATTACCGTGGAGAGATGTCGGTATCCGATGAAATTCTAAAGCGCAATGCCGATGCTTATCGTCGTATTCGAAACACGGCACGTTTTCTGTTATCAAATCTGAATGGTTTTAATCCGGAAACTGACCAGGTCAAATCGGAAGATATGCTGGCACTGGATAACTGGGCAGTTGACCGTGCCTGGTTAATGCAAAAGGAAATCATCGACGCATACCGTGATTTTCAATTCCATTTGATATATCAGAAAGTGTTTAACTTCTGTGTTGTCGACCTGGGTGGTTTTTATCTGGATATCATTAAAGATCGCCAGTACACCACGCAAGCAGATAGTCTTGCCCGCAGATCCTGCCAGACGGCCATGTATCATATTATCGAAGCCATGGTGCGCTGGCTTGCACCTGTACTCAGTTTTACTTCCGAAGAAATCTGGCAACACATTCCAGGTGAAAAACATAACGGCACAGCGGATTCGGTTTTCCTGTCAACCTGGTATGAAGGCCTCTCTGAATTATCATCTGAACAATCTTTGGGCAGAGATTTCTGGTCAAAAATTCTCGAAGCACGTGCTGTTATCGCCAAGCAACTGGAAATGGCCAGAAAGGAAAATATTATCGGTGGTTCACTGACTGCTGAGTTGGATATTTATTGCAACGATGAATGGTATTCATTGTTTGAGAAGCTGGGTGATGAATTACGTTTTGTCTTGATTACTTCTTATGCACGGTTGCATCCCGAATCCGGGAAACCTGCTGATGCAGTTGAAACCGGTCTTGATGGATTAAGTATTACTATTGCCGCTTCAGGTCATACTAAGTGCGCACGTTGCTGGCATTTCCGTGAGGATGTTGGTCAGCATGAAGAGCATCCTGAATTGTGTGGCAGGTGTGTTGAGAATGTTGATGGAAGTGGTGAAACAAGAAGGTTTGCTTGATGTGGCGCTGGCTTTGGCTTTCAGCAATTGTCGTAGTACTTGATCAACTCACCAAGCAGTGGATTGAAGAAGCCTTCGTGCTTTATGAAAGCTTGCCGGTGACCGGTTTTTTCAATTTAACCCTGGTCTACAACACCGGTGCAGCGTTCAGTTTTTTGGCTGATGCCGGTGGTTGGCAACGTTGGTTTTTCCTGATTTTGGCATTGCTGATCTGTGTCTATCTTGTTTACTGGCTGTTGCATCTTGATAAGAAACAGGTTGCTCTGCCGCTTGCGATTGCCATGATTATCGGCGGTGCAGTTGGCAATGTGATAGACCGGCTGTTACATGGCCATGTCATCGATTTTCTCGATTTCTATTATCAGCAATGGCATTGGCCGGCGTTTAACCTGGCTGATAGTGCCATCACTCTGGGCGTCATACTTTTTATCTGGGATGCTTTTTTTGGCGCTAAAGACAATTCAGATGCCTGAAAAACCCTTCGAAAATTAACTTATATCGCCTAAATGTCACCAAAGGTAACACTTGAAAGGGTTTTGGTTATATGAAATTTTTTTCAGATGCTACACTTCCTAGACTAACTTATAAAAATTAAACAAAAACGTGCTCTCATTTGGAGGATTTATGAAAAAAACCATAACCTTTTTAGCGTTGTCTGCTGCATTAATCACTTTAAGTTCCCAGGCTATTGCTCAGTGTGACCCAGGTGAAATCGTGATTAAGTTTAGCCATGTCACCAATACCGACAAGCACCCCAAAGGTATTGCTGCATCGCTGCTGGAAAAGCGTGTTAACGAAGAGATGAATGGCAAGGCCTGTATGCAGGTTTTTCCTAATTCCACGCTTTACGATGATAAAAAAGTGCTCGAGGCCATGCTCAACGGTGATGTGCAATTGGCAGCCCCCTCGCTTTCGAAGTTCGAAAAATTCACTAAAAAGTTCAGAATTTTTGACCTGCCATTCCTCTTTGATGATATTGATGCCGTCGATCGTTTCCAGAACTCGGCTGCTGGTCAGAAGCTAAAAGACTCGATGGTTCGTCGTGGTTTAAAAGGGCTGGCCTACTGGCATAATGGCATGAAGCAAATGTCGGCTAACAAACCATTGATAAGTCCGGAAGATGCCAAAGGCCTAAAATTCCGCGTTCAAACATCCGATGTTCTTGTGGCACAAATAGAGCAGCTTGGTGCCAGTCCCCAGAAAATGTCTTTTAAAGAAGTCTACGGTGGTTTACAAACCGGTGTTATCGATGGTCAGTCAAACACGTGGTCAAATATCTATGGCAAAAAATTCTTTGAAGTTCAGGATGGTGTGACTGAAACCAACCATGGGATTCTTGACTACCTGGTAGTAACTTCAGCTAAATGGTGGGATGGCCTGCCGGCTGATGTCAGGGACCAACTTTCCACGATCCTGATGGAAGTCACCGAGTTGCGTAACGGTGAATCAACCAAGGTAAACCTGGAAAATCGACAGAAAATTATTGATGCTGGCGGGACCGTGCGTTCTCTGACCAAAGAACAGCGCCAGGCCTGGGTTGAAGCAATGAAACCTGTCTGGAAAAAATTCGAAAATGACATCGGTGCTGATTTGATGTCAGAGGCTTTGAAATCCAACTAGACTGAAATGCAAGCAAACTGTCATCCCATTAGCGGGGTGGCAGCTTGCCATACCAGAATCAATTTTTAGATAATCATGTCTTCTAAAATTTCATCATTTATTGATCAAATAGAAGAAACCTCAATTGCTCTCTGTCTCGCCCTCATGACACTGGTGACCTTTGCCAATGTCGTTGCCCGCTATATTTTTGATGCCAACATTCTCTGGGCACTGGAAGTGACTGTTTTTCTGTTTGCCTGGCTGGTTCTTATGGGCATGTCTTACGCAGTTAAAAAACATGTGCATATTGGTGTCGATGTGCTGATCAACCGGCTTCCGCCATTTGCGAAAAAAATTTTCGCGTTACTTGCTGTGGCTGCCTCTCTGGCGTTTTCCATCATGTTGCTGATTGGTTCCTGGGATTACTGGTACCCGTTCGCTACCGAGCGCGCCTGGCTGGAAACAGAGGATATTCCGATGCCGGAAATGTTGCAGTTTATGTCTACATGGCTGAATGAGGGTGAGCGCTACGAAAATATTCCAAGACTGATTCCCTACCTGGCATTGCCATTGGGTGTGGCGTTAATGACATTTCGTTTTCTGCAAATCGGCTGGCGTGTAAGTACAGGGCAGCTGGATATGATTATTGCCAGTCATGAAGCCGAGGTCGAGGCGGAAACCCACATGCCTGATATGACACATTCATCGGAAGAAAGGAAGTAAGCATGGAAATCGCTATTCTGTTTTTGATGGTGATTGCGTTGATGCTTATCGGTGTGCCTATTGCGATTTCGCTTGGGCTATCGAGCATTCTGTTTTTAATGATTTTTTCAGAGCATGCTTCACTGGCTTCGGTGGCCCAAACACTGTTCTCAGCCTTTGAAGGGCACTACACGTTACTGGCAATTCCTTTCTTTATTCTGGCGTCGACCTTCATGTCGACTGGTGGCGTGGCCAAGAGAATCATTCGATTTGCTATCGCCGTAGTTGGTTCCTTTCGCGGTGGGCTGGCAATGGCATCGGTATTTGCCTGTATGATGTTCGCAGCTTTGTCCGGTTCTTCACCCGCCACCGTTGTTGCCATTGGTAGTATTGTTATAGCGGGTATGGTCAGTGTCGGTTACAAGAAAGAATTTGCCGCCGGCGTTATCACCAATGCGGGTACGCTGGGTATCCTGATACCGCCATCGATTGTCATGGTGGTCTATGCTGCGGCTACCGATGTGTCTGTTGGTAGAATGTTTCTGGGCGGCGTTATTCCTGGCTTGATGGCCGGTATCATGTTGATGATTGCCATCTACATCGTTGCCAGGATCAAAGGGCTTCCTGCCCAACCCTGGGCTGGCTGGGGTGAGGTATTGGCATCGGCACGTGATGCTAGCTGGGGATTGCTTCTGATTGTCATCATTCTTGGTGGTATTTACGGAGGCATCTTTACCCCGACTGAAGCTGCTGCAGTTGCTGCGGTTTATGCTTTTTTGATAGCCAATTATATTTACAAGGACATGGGGCCTTTTAAAGAATCTGGCCGGAAAGGTTTATGGGTCATCTGGCGGACATTGGCCGTGCTGTGGCATCCTGATACCAAGAAAAGCCTGTTCGAAGCCGGTAAGTTGACCATCATGCTGATGTTCATTATTGCCAATGCCTTGATCCTCAAGCATGTACTGACTGAAGAAAGGGTGCCGCAGATGATTACTGAAGCGCTGTTGTCTTCCGGCTTTGGTCCAATCATGTTTCTTGTCATGGTCAATATCCTGTTGCTTATTGGCGGGCAGTTCATGGAGCCATCCGGCTTGCTGATCATTGTCGCACCGCTGGTATTTCCGATAGCCATTGCCCTGGGCATAGACCCTATTCACCTCGGTATCATGATGGTGGTTAACATGGAAATTGGCATGATCACTCCGCCAGTAGGTCTCAACCTGTTTGTCACTTCCGGGGTTGCACGCATGTCAATGCTGGATGTAGTTAAGGCCGCAGCTCCCTGGCTGGGAATCATGTTCCTATTCCTGATTATTGTGACTTATGTTCCAGCCGTTTCTACCTGGTTGCCAACTCTGCTAATGGGACCTGAAATTATCACCCGTTAGGGTTTTTGCCATTGTAAACTTCGGGATAAAGGCTTAATATTAGCAATTCTTGATATTGTGTTTTTTCTATAAAAACGCAAAAAATCAAATACTTAAAATCAATATTTGACTAACATCACTGGCCCTGGCTAATAGACACAGGTAGATGCAGGCATGTCAGCACTAAGTGGTAGTGCTGCTTTTTACTCAAAATGAAAAATTTACTCGTCAATTTATTTCCATTTATTCGCTGGTTTCCGCTTACCTCTGATAAGCTTCGCTCAGATTTGATTGCCGGAATTACGGTGGCACTTATTCTGGTTCCGCAAAGTATGGCCTATGCACAATTGGCCGGTTTGCCGGTCGTTTACGGCTTGTATGCTTCCTTCATCCCGGTAATTATCGCATCGTTGTGGGGCTCTTCCAGTCAGCTGCATACGGGGCCGGTTGCCATGTTATCGCTGATGTCTGCTGCGGCACTGATTCCATTTGCAACGCCCGGCAGCGCAAGCTTTATTGAACTTTCCATTATGCTGGCTTTTATGGTCGGTATTTTACGCCTGGTTCTGGGGGTTTTCCGCCTGGGGGCAATCGTTAACCTGTTGTCCAGTCCTGTGATTGTTGGTTTCACCAATGCTGCGGCATTGATCATTGGACTTTCCCAACTCAGCAAGATTATCGGTGTGCCGTTTCCCAGAACAGATTCCTACCTGGCTGACCTTTGGCGTGTCCTGACCCAAATTCCGGATATGCATGTTTACACGCTTTTATTTGCTATTGGAGCCTGGCTACTGATAGATGGTTTAAAACGCTACAAGCCGGCACTACCAGGCGTCTTAATCGTGGTGGTTGCAACGACGGTTATCAGCGCTATGTCCGGGTTTGAAAATAAGAAGTCTATTTCGATTGATAAGTTTTATGATAAAGATATTGCCGAGTTGATGGATACCTATGCCAAAACCCAGGCGCGCATCGGTGAACTGATTACCGAAGTGGCAGACTTAAGGCGCCAGGCCAAGGAATATGAAAAACATGAGGATATTAAAAACTCTGCTGGCTTACTGGCTAACGCGGCAGTGCTGGATAATGAATTGTCTGTCCTTAAAGCGGAAAACACAGTTCGTCTGATTAACATCCATGCTATTTCTTTTACTGCAGCCACGGATGAACATGGCAATCAGCTGTTTTTCAGCACAGATTCTATACCGGAGAATTTCACCGTAGATGAGAACGTCTGGCGTTTCAGTCGAACACATGATGACAAGGTTTCGTTGTCAGCCGGGGGCGATGTGGTTGGCGTGGTTCCCGAAGGTCTGCCAAGTTTAAGTGCGCCTACCGTGCAATGGGACTTGGTGCTGGCCCTGTTGCCGGCAGCCCTGGTAATGGCTTTGATCGGTTTTATGGAAGCGACTTCAATATCCAAGGCGATTGCCAGTACTACAGGTGAACGCGTCGATACCAGTAAGGAACTGGTCGGCCAGGGACTTGCCAATATTGTCGGTAGTTTCTTTGGCTCGTTTACTGTCAGTGGCTCGTTTTCACGCTCAGCAGTAGCGGCAAAAACCGGCGCAAAAACCGGGTTGTTTGCCATTATTTCGGCGGCAACAGTTGTGATTGTTTTGCTGTTTTTTACCCCGTATCTTTATCATCTGCCACAGGCTGTGCTAGCGGTGATTGTAATGATGGCGGTTTTCAGCCTGATTCGTATCAAGCCATTAATACAGGCCTGGAAAGTGGATCGTTTCGGTGCTGTCATAGGTATTATCACATTTTTTGCGACTTTGATCATGGCACCTGCCATTGCCAACGGCATTTTGCTGGGACTGGTGCTGACGGTGCTGCATTACCTGATTTCCTCAATGCGTCCTCGGGCTGAGATTGTCAGTCGCAAGCCTGATGGTACCTTGGGTGGTATCAGATCACATAACCTTGAACCAATCAGCGATGTCTATGTTCCGGTGCGTTTTGACGGAGCACTGACTTTTACCAATGTTGCTTATTTTGAAGATATTATCCTCGAAGCCCAGCGAGATTTCCCTGAAGCCAAGGCCATTCTGGTGATCGGTAGCGGTATCAATAGAATCGATGCCTCTGGTGAGGAAAAAATCCGAGAAGTTAACAAGCGCTTGTCTGAACTTGGTGTGAAACTGATGTTCAGTGGTCTGAAGTATCAGGTAGTCAAACTATTTATTCTCAGTGGCTTGTTAGAAGAACTGGGTAAAGAACGGTTTTTCTCGAATAAGGAAAAAGCACTTGAAGAACTTGCTGAAGAGTATGGCGAGGCAGCGGTGGCATTGAAGCCAGCCTAATACCCTGAAATCTTTAGGTGCAGTCAGTGAAGTGAATTCATTAAAATAATCATTATCGCATTTTGCAGGAATGTAATATGAAACATTTTATTTTAGTGATTGCCGTGTTATCAACGCTGTTTCTACAGGGCTGTGCCGAGCCTCCCTACACAAATATCAGCAATGACGAATTAGCTAACTTAAAAGCCCAGGGTGTGCCGGTTTTTGATATACGTCGCCCGGAAGAATGGAAGCAAACCGGGGTTGTCGATGGCAGTAAAACGCTGACAGCTTTTGATAAAAGTGGCCGCTTTAATCCTGCGTTCTTATCGACCTTTGCTTCAGAGGTGTCTCCTGAGCAGCCTGTTATTTTGATTTGCCGGACAGGTAACAGAACCTCGGCGCTAGCCAAGTTTCTCGCCGAGAAGCAGGGGTACAACAAAGTCTACAATGTCAGTAATGGCATCACCAGTTGGATTCGTGAAGGACGACCGGTCAATAAATCATAACGGTTGGTGGGCGAATGCCATCGTCTTTAATTCTGACAATAGCCGCATTGCCTATTGATATTCTGTACATCGAGGCTGGCTTCGCCTGAATCATAGCGGTTACTGCTGCGCGAATAACACCGGCATGTGCGACCAGCAGCACTTTCTTGCCAATATATTTTTCGAGTGTGTATTCAATAGCAGATTGAATGCGCTTTTGAAATTGATCGAGCGCTTCTGCACCGGCCGGTTTATGTGTGACCGGGTCATGGTAAAATTTTTTAATTACGTCAGGGTTGTCAGCAAGTATTTCCTTGCTGCTTTTTCCTTCCCATTCACCGAAGCCGACTTCTTTGAGGTTTTCGATAATTTCCACATCCAGCCGATGACTTTCTGCATAAGCCTGAGAGAATGAAAGACAACGCTGCATCGGTGAACTGATTACAGCATCCCAGACAGGATAATCTTCCACCGCTCTCCACATCTGCTGCCAACCTTCTTCGCTTAATGGGTCATCAATGTTGTGGCCACGGTAGCGGTTTCCTCCTTCCGGGGTACCATGACGAATCATGTCAATTATCGTGGTCATGTCATTTAGGTAATTCAGTCAGGTGATCCAGACAGCCAACTGCATAATGCCCAGTAGCACCACCCAGACTGTCAGGCTGCGCAGCACCAGCCCGAGTGCATCTTCGATCAGCGGAGGCAGGTCTTTTAACTGGTCTGGTACCGCATCATCATGGGTATGGCCGACGGCGGCTGAACCGGTAAGAATTAACAAACCGGCGGCATCAGATTCATACTGCGTCCGGTTATTATCCTGCCAGTGTTTCCAGGCCAGCAGTACATTGTCAAAGTGGCCTACCAGGGCATAGGTTGCGGCAAGCAAGCGTGCCGGCACCCAGTCAAGAATGTGCAGCAAATGAAAGGCCTGTTGATTCATGTTTTTACGGGCAGGATCATTTCTTGAAAAATTTTCTGCCAGTGAAGTCAGGCGATATAACACGGCACCAAACGGACCCAGCACCACGAACCAGAAAAGTACCGCCATCAACCGGTTATTGGCCTGTTCAACGATGCTTTCAGAAACCAGGATACTTAATTCGGGCTCATTAGCTTGAGTATCATGCTGCATGATCTCAGCAGCAATTTCCCTGGCACTATCAGGCGCATCCTGGTCACGTGCATACAGGAATGATGAAACCTGGTGCTCCAGGTCCTTGGGACCAAGTGAAATAATCAGGACTGCCCAGGCGAAGATCCATTCAGGTAGGCCCTGAAAAGTCGCAACAGACCATGAGTGAACGATCAGAACCAGTGACAGCGGCAAAAAAAGCAGGGCGAGGATGGCTGCGCGGCTTTCACTTAACCATTCACCCATGGGTAACTGCTTAAACCAGCGGCAGTAGTCTCTGAACCAGGTATGCTGTCTGAAGTCTTCCTGTTCCAGCAGGTAACGTTCTGCAAACAGGACAGTAACAATAATGATAAAGGCCATGATCTGAATAATATTAAGTTGGAGCTAAGTTTATAGCACAAAACCCTGTCAGGCTTGTGAACGGTTAATTAATTTTTTGAAATAGGACCAGTCAAAAAAGGGTCCGGGGTCTGTCTTTCTACCCGGGGCGATATCGCTGTGGCCGGTTATCCGCTCAGGTGTTATACCTGGAAAAAATGCCATGAGCTTGTCAGTTATCGTCGCTAAAGAATGATATTGGGATTCAGTAAATGGCTGAGTATCGGATCCTTCGAGTTCAATGCCAATGGAAAAATCATTGCACTTGTCACGCCCCTGAAAGCTGGAAAGGCCGGCATGCCAGGCCCGGTCAAAAAAACTGACAAACTGGATCAGCAGGCCATCACGTCGAATCAGCAAATGTGAGGATACTTTCAGATCAGCGATCTCAGAAAAATACGGGTGCTGATTGGGGTCGAGCCTGTTACAGAAAAAATCGCTGATCCAAGGGCCGCCAAATTCTTCCGGCGGTAAACTGATGTTATGG
Source organism: Gammaproteobacteria bacterium (assembly GCA_037388785.1). Taxonomy (GTDB): domain Bacteria; phylum Pseudomonadota; class Gammaproteobacteria; order Chromatiales; family Chromatiaceae; genus JABDQZ01. The sequence continues at coordinate 3,001 of JARRJW010000035.1, read as the reverse complement.
ATCACAAGTAAGTCAATATCATCAAGGTCCGGCCGTTGATCACAGTTTGGAGAAGGCCTGCATTTGACTCCAGTCAACCAGCCTTTGTTGTCAATCTCGTACAACTAGTCGGCTTCCCGCATGCTGCGCATCACCATGTCAGTAAAACTGACAATACCCACCAGTTTGCCGTCCTGCATCACAGGTGCTCGGGACAGACCAAAGTTATCGAACAGTCTGGCGCAGTAGCGAATATCCATATTGGCATCAACACGAATAACCGGTTTACTCATAATTTCATAAACGTTTACGCGGTTCGGAGCGCGATCTTTTGCCAGCACGTGCTTGGCAATATCGGCAATCATAACGATGCCGTATTCATCATTTTCATGACGCTTGTCAATGATTAAACATTTATTATGAATATGCTCCATGGCATTTAATGCCTCCTGCACGGTACTCATGCCGTCTATGATGTCGAGCTCATGCTTCATAACATCCTTTACCTGAATCAGTTCTTTCTCACTCATATTTCGTCCTCTACAATTTTACTTAGTGCCTGAATCTGATGACTGACCCCAACGGCATCTTCGACATCAATCTGAAATGCTATCCCGGTGTTTTGTTTGTTGGCAAAGTCACCGGTTTTTTCGATGGTCTCAAGGATCTGTCGTGATAAATGCTCTTCAACCAGAAAAAGAATCAGGTCCCGCTGGGTTTCCAGTGTAAGTCCGAGGAAGGTCTTGGTTTTTTCGAGTCCTTCCCCCCTGGCCTGGTTGATGACAGTTGATCCTGTCGCTCCAGCTTCACGGGCAGCCTCCAGAACCTTGTTGGTCAGGTCATCCTGAACCAGTGCAACGATCAGTTTAAAATGCATGATCTAATTGTCCTCCTGCTGATTAAATTTGTAGGTGCGTTTTGCCCGCCATTCACCAATCTGGGCATAACCCAGTACAGCCATAATCGGAAACAGACTGGCAAAAGCGATTAAGCCGAAGCCATCCAGCAGCGGATCACAGCCGGGTACTGAATGTGAAAGCCCTAGCCCCAGGGCGGTAACCAATGGCACTGTTACCGTTGACGTAGTGACTCCGCCGGAGTCATAGGCCAGTGCAGTGATGATTTTCGGGGCATAGATGGTCTGGATAATGACAACAATGTATCCTGCAATAATGTAGTAAGTCAGCGATGTGCCGGTGACAATTCTGAACGTGCCAATGGCAATGCCGATGGCAACTCCCAGGGCAACAGCAATACGCAGGCCGTTAGCGGCAATAGCTCCTGCAGAGACCTGTTGGGCCTTGATGGCGACCGCAATCAATGACGGTTCTGCAATGGTGGTGGAAAAACCAATAGCGAAAGCAAACAGGTAAACCCAGCTGTATTCCAGCCAGTGACCTTTGGTGGTTGAATCATGAATACCGAGAAAATCTGGATCGGTTAATTGAGCCGCCATCAGTTTGCCAAGTGGAAACAGGGCTTTTTCCAGGCCGAGCAGAAAGAACACCAGGCCTAATATGACAAATACAAAACCAATGATAACGTTCTTAATGTTGGGAATCTTACGGCGCAGGACAAATAGCTGGAAACCGACCAGAATGGCCAGAATAGGTATGACATCGCGTATTGTCAGAACCAGGGTATCAATGAAATTCATGAATTCAGTCATGACATAATCATCCCGAATCCCATGACAAACATCATCGGAGATAGTGATGCAAACGCAATCAGGCCAAAACCATCGGTTACTGGATTACGGCCTTTGATCGTGCTTGCCAGGCCAACACCCAGCGCCGTGACCAGCGGCACGGTTATCGTCGAAGTGGTGACACCACCGGAATCGTATGCGATACCGATTATCCATTCGGGGGCAAAATAGGTCATGACCACGACACCAAAATAACCACCTATGATTAAATACTGAACCGGCCAGCCCTTGATGATGCGGATCACGCCCAGCAATATGGCAAAGCCGACGGAAAGCGCTACGGTAAAGCGCAGTTTGGATGAATAATCCTGCAGTGCTTCCGGTGTGTTTTTGATTTTTCCGCCGCCTGCTGCGACACTCGCGGCTTCATCGGCAACGGCAATCAGCGCGGGTTCGGCGACCGTTGTACCGAAGCCAAGTGCAAAAGCAAACAACAGTATCCAGGGTAACGAGCCTTTGCGGGCAAAATCCTTGGCCATGTTTTCACCGATCGGGAACAGACCGGTTTCAAGGCCATAGATGAAGAGGCTCAGACCAACGACAACCAGAAGAAAACCAGTAATCATGTCGCCAATATTGGGTATGGGCTGTTGCAGGACCAGGATTTGGAAAAAAGCGATAACAGCGAAAATAGGTATCAGATCGCGAAAGCTTTCTTTCAGGGTTTTGGAAAGATGTTTGAAAAGTTGTAACACGGCAACTTTATAACCTATTTTTTTAAGGGATTTTACCCTTTGTGTAAAATCATTCAATCGTTACTGTAACAGGATTCAAGTTGTTAATGCGTTTTAAGGTAACCGGCACAAAGACCTGTTGCCTGTCAGTGAGTTAATCGCTTTACCCATGCTTACCAATTCCACAGACATCAGTTAACATGCTAAAAAAATAATTTGAGGATAAATCATGGCTGAAAAAATTACCGATTCCGGTTTGAAATATGAAGATATCACCGAGGGTGAAGGCAATCTGGCTGAGGCCGGTCAAACTGTTTCGGTGCATTATACCGGCTGGCTCACTGACGGTAGTAAGTTCGATTCCAGTAAGGACAGAGATATGCCGTTTGATTTTCCGCTCGGAGGTGGTCGCGTCATAAGGGGCTGGGATGAAGGCGTGCAGGGCATGAAAGTCGGGGGTATTCGTAAACTGACTATTCCTCCTCAATTGGGTTACGGTGCCGCGGGTGCCGGTGGTGTTATTCCGCCGAATGCCACCCTGGTTTTTGAAGTGGAGTTACTGGAAATCAATTAGAACCCAGGCATGTTGCCACAAGCTTCCATTATATCCGAACAGGTTCGCCTGGCACTGGCAGAAGAT
>JARRJW010000034.1:8999-15909 GCA_037388785.1 Gammaproteobacteria bacterium | reverse complement strand
GTCGTTATCTTCCCAGAGCATTATCTTTACCTTCAATCCGGTTTAATTGGATTGGTTTGATTTGTAATTGAAGCTTCCAAAATGATTTTTCAGGGGCGCGTATAGCCATTCATGGGGCTTGGTTTTTCTAAGTCCTATTCTGGTAGTGAGTTTCGGATTTCTTCCCTGTCGATCCACCAATTCTCCTGTGCCAGGACATCTACAACGTTACGCAGACGAACCAGGAACTTGTCCGGGTCATTCAACTCAAGTTTTTCAATCCAAAAATCAAACTGAGCCTGGTTTTCAACTTCGCTGTGTCTGCGCGCAACCTTGCCAAGCAACTGTGAAGCAAAAAAATGCAGTCGATCTTTGTCAGGCCCGTCTTCCATACGGGTATCGGCGATAAACAATGCTGTTGCGGCTGCCACTGCAGCTCCATCAGAATCATCCGGTGTGTCATCAATAACGTGAGCCAGCAGATTAATCGTAATTTCAGGGTCTATCGGGAAGGTGACTGCCAGCCAAATACCATTACCCAATGCAACCAGCGAATCACTCTGATCTGACAGGTAAAGTACGTCGCATGCCTGAACAGCTTTTTCCCACTCCTGGTTTTGAACAAAAACGTCGAAAGCCGCCCTGGCAGTTGGCCATGCTTCATGGCCACGTTCAAGTTGCTGTTGAGCGCCGGCTATATCAAGTTCAATGGTGCATTTCTCTACCTCACTAGTACTTTCAGGCAGGTTAACCAGCTTTTCCCTCCATTCGACAATCAGGCCTTCAAGCTCAGCTTTCTGGCCGAGATCGTTCATTAATGAGCCGACATCCGTCTCTGTGCTGCTGTTATTGGGATCAAAAAATTCCATTGTCTGTTCTCTTAATGTATTGGTTATCAGATCTATATGCGTCCACTGAACGCAGACTCAAGTCGATCTTCCCAGTTTTCCGGCGTGTCGGGATAGGGCGGCTTGATATCCATGCGGAAGAAACGTTCCCCCTGTTTTGCATATTCGGGAATCAAATCCATCAGTTGGTCGAAAGAGTCGATGTCCTGGTTGGCAATGACGATCTGGCTTAAATACAGCATTAAATTTCCTTAAAATAAAAAGAGAATGAAACACAAATTAATTCATTAATTTAACAAATAATGATCTGGGTCAATGAAATATAATTCAAGCAATATGTGGTATTGACCTTAAAAAATACATTGACATAGTATCCGGTGCTCGGAAATCGCAACAGACTGCCAGGCAATAAGGCTGGAGTAAAATTGGTACAAGCATTTGGTATAAGCATAGCGATTATTGGACATATGCTAAATCCAATAAAGTAGAATTAAATCAATTGCTTGTGTCATGGTTATCAGGTGGTGAAATTGAAAAATATCTCTTTAGAGATATAAAAAAACCTGTAGACCACCCCCATGGTGGAGTAGCTCAGTACAAAGGAACTGTCTATCCTTGCCTGCCGTTACAAGCTGTGATTACAGCTTAATTTAAAGTTGCAAGTTTCCTGGTTAGAGCGAGCGTCTTTAACCTGCCAATTTAATTTAGAACTCTAGGAGAGCTAGCGCATGGCTATTGAGAAGCACTTTACTCCGATGCTGGATCAGCTGGAAGAAGGCCCTTGGCCCAGTTACATTTCTGGTATCAAAGCATTACGTGACAATCACCCATCAGAAAGAATCAACAAAGTTACTAACGATCTGTTAGGTCAGCTTGAGCATTCATTTGAAACACGTAAAGGCTACTGGAAAGGCGGAACAGTCTCCGTATACGGTTACGGCGGCGGTATCATTCCTCGTTTCTCAGAAGTGGGTAAAGCCTTCCCTGAATCCAAAGAATTCCACACCCTGCGCGTTCAGCCACCTGCTGGTAACCATTATGACACTAAAATTCTTCGTCAATTAGCAGATGATTGGGAAGAGTATGGTTCTGGTCTGGTAACCTTCCACGGTCAGACAGGTAACATCATGTTTATCGGTACAGATACCGAAAACACTCAGCACTTCTTTGACAAGATTAATGATTACGGCTGGGACCTTGGTGGTGCCGGACCATGTGTGCGCACAGCAATGTCCTGTGTTGGTGCAGCTCGCTGTGAAATGTCTTGTACTAACGAACAAAAAGCGCACCGTCTGCTGGTTAACAACTTCACTGATGATGTTCACCGTCCAGCGCTTCCATATAAATTCAAATTCAAAATCTCCGGTTGTGGTAACGACTGCCAAAACGCCATTGAGCGTGCTGACTTTGCTGTTATCGGTACATGGCGTGATGACATGAAGGTAGACCAGGACGAAGTTAAAGCTTTTGTTGGTCGCAAAGGTCGTCAGTACATGATCGACAACGTTATTACTCGTTGTCCAACCAATGCGCTGTCTCTGAATGACGATGATTCACTGGCTATTAACAACAAAGATTGTGTCCGTTGTATGCACTGCCTGAACGTTATGCCAAAAGCTTTGAGCCCCGGTGATGACAAAGGTGTGACAATTCTGATCGGTGGTAAGCGTACTCTGAAAATCGGTGATTTGATGGGTACAGTTGTAGTTCCTTTCAAAAAGCTGGAAACCGAAGAAGACTGGGAAGAGCTTGTTGAGCTGGCCGAAGAAATCATCGATTTCTGGGCTGAGAATGCTCTTGAGCACGAACGCTGTGGTGAAATGATTGAGCGTATCGGTCTGGTGAATTTCTTAGAAGGTATCGGTGTTGAAGTTGATCCGAACATGATCAGCGAGCCTCGTCAGTCTTCATACGTACGTATGGATGGCTGGGATGCTGAAGCTGAGAAATGGTTTGAGCGTCAAGCTGAAGCTTAATTCCAGTTCAATTATTCATTCAATTTGGTCTCTCCGCATAATTGCGGGGAGCAAATCAAAAAATCTATCGTAGGAGATAACGATGGCGAGAGAAATGCGTGAGCCAATCGAAACCGGCTGTCCGGATCCATTCCAATATATGCATCCAGTGATGCGTAAAAACTTCGGTCTTTGGAAATACCATGAACATCCACGTCCTGGTGTACTGCGTCATGTAGCGCACAGTGGTGATGAAATCTGGACTGTTCGTGTAGGTACACAGCGTATTCTTGATGTTTATTCTTTACGCGAACTTTGTGATATCGGTGATGAATACGCCGATGGTTTCATTCACTTTACTATACGTTCTAACCTTGAATATCAGTTAACTGATGGTTCTCGTGTAGATGCATTGATTAAAGCTGTTGAAGACAAAGGTTACATTGTCGGTGGTACTCAAAACTCAGTTACCATGATTTCACATACACAGGGCTGGTTGCACTGTGATATTCCAGGTACTGATGCGTCTGGTGTTGTGAAATCAATGATGGATGAGTTGATCGACGACTTCCGTACAGCTGATATGCCTAACCGCGTTCATATCACTACTTCCTGCTGTCAGATTAACTGCGGCGGTCAGGGTGATATTGCGATCAACGTACAGCATACCAAGCCACCTAAGATCAACCATGATCTGGTTGCCAACGTTTGTGAGCGTCCATCAGTTGTTGCTCGTTGCCCAGTTGCTGCGATTCGTCCTGCTTTGGTTAACGGCAAACCTTCACTGGAAGTTGATGAGAAAAAATGTATCTGCTGTGGTGCATGTTTCCCGCCATGTCCTCCAATGATGATTAACGATGCTGAGCACACCAAGCTGGCTATATGGGTTGGTGGTAATCACTCGAATGCTCGTGGCAAGCCGACCTTCCAGCGTCTGGTTGCTGCAGGTATCCCTAACAATCCACCTCGTTGGCCTGAAGCTACTGCGATCGTTAAGCGTATCCTGAAAGCTTACAAAGAAGGTGCGCGTGACTGGGAGCGTATCAACGAATGGGTAGAGCGTATTGGCTGGCCACGATTCTTCGAAGCAGTTGAGCTGCCATTCACCAAGTATCATATTGATAACTGGCGTGGTGCCCGTCGTAGCCTGAACTCATCAAACTACATTCGCTTCTAAGCGAAGTTTGATAATTCGAGGTTTGCTATGAAGTATGCAATACAGATAAACGAAGGGCCTTACCAGCATCAGGCAACTGATACTGCGTACCACTTTACCAAGGCCGCATTGGAAAAAGGCCACGAGATTTCTCGTGTCTTTTTCTATCACGATGGTGTCAATAACAGTTCACGTATCACGACTCCGCCCCAGGATGATCGTCATATTGTGAATCGTTGGGCTGAACTGGCTGAAGCACACAAACTTGATATGGTGGTTTGTGTAGCAGCGGCACAGCGTCGTGGTGTGGTAGATGATGGTGAAGCTGAGCGTAATGGTAAGGATGCGACCAATATTCATCCTGTGTTCCGGATTTCCGGTTTGGGCCAGCTGATCGAGGCTGCGATTGAGTCTGACAGGCTCATGGTTTTCGGCGATTAATAGGACGGATTTACTATGTCAGAAATTAAGAAGTTTATGTATGTAAATCGCCGTGCCCCATACGGAACAATATATGCGCTTGAGTCTTTGGAAGTTGTTCTTATTGGTGCGGCTTTTGACCAGGATGTAAGCCTGGCTTTTATCGGTGACGGTGTATATCAGTTGAAATCTGATCAGGATTCATCCGAAGCAGATCAGAAAAACTTTTCACCAATTTACCAGGCTCTGGGTGATTATGATGTCACCAAGCTTTATGTTGAAAAAGAGTCTCTGGAAGAAAGGGGTTTGACGCTGGAAGACCTGATGCCATTAACCTATGAAGATGAAGATGACGACTGGGCTGAAAAAGACTCTATTCGTTTGGTCAGCAGAGACGAAATGAAAGAGTTAATGGATCAGCAAGACGTTCTCTTTAATTTCTAACCGGGAGTTTGGCAATGAGCATTCTTCACACAGTAAATAAATCACCGTTCGAGAAAAATGCCTTGAGCGAGTGTTTAACTCATTCAATGGATGGCAGTGCCATTCTGTTGTTGGAAGATGGTGTCTATGCAGCCATGCAGGGAACTAACGTAGAAGCAGATGTAAAAAATGCTGTTGCTTCTAAAAAGGTTTATGCGCTGGGGGCAGACATCAAACTTCGTGGTCTTTCAACTGATCGCATGATCGACGGTATCGAACTGGTAGATTATGCGGGATTTGTAGACTTAACAGAATCAAATGACAAGGTACAAGCCTGGCTTTGATTCATTTAATGTAATTCGAGTAACAATTTAGGAGAAATTAAATGCCTATCGAAGTAGACGGTAAGACATTCGAAACTGACGAGGAAGGTTACCTGGCGAACATCAACGATTGGGTTCCTGGCGTTGCAGATGTAATGTCATCCGGAAACATGTCGTTTCTGACGATTACATTTGCGGCTCTTTTTTATGCGGCAACAGCGATTTTAATCGCTGGACTGGCGAAGAAGATAATGCAGTTTGCCAAAACTCCCGCACCGCTCAAAATTCCTACGACACCTGCACCTACGACCCAGACTGGCGTCGTTTTGCGGATGTTTCGTGAAGTGGCTTTCTTTGAAAGTCTGTTTAAAGCTACAAAGTGGACCTGGCTGTTCGGTTATTTGTTTCATATAGCCCTGTTCCTTGTTCTGCTAAGGCATCTACGTTATTTCATCAACCCAGTGCCAATGCCGATTGAAATTGTGCAGCCCTTCGGTATGTATGGTGGTTTTGCCATGGTGGCTGGTTTGTTTGGCCTTTGGGCTCGACGTTTTCTTGTTGACCGTGTCAGGTATATATCTGCAGCATCAGATCATCTGATCCTAATGTTACTTATTGGTATTGGTATCAGTGGTCTTTTAATGACATTTGGTGTGCATACTGATGTTGTCGCAGTTAAATCCTTTTTCATCGGACTGATGACCTTTAGCTGGAGTGAACTGCCCGCTGATACGCTGTTGATCATCCATCTTTCGCTGGTCGCAGCGTTGATGATAATTTTCCCTTTCAGTAAGTTGCTGCATGTTCCAGGTGTGTTTTTCAGCCCGAGTCGTAATCAGGTGGACAACCCCAGGGAACAACGCCATGTCGCTGACTGGGCCAAGAAACTCGAAGAGTAAGCTGAAGATCCTAATTTATTGAGACTTATATGGCTAAGTACGATTTCGAAATACCTAAACTGCAAGAGTATCCTGAAGTACCTGAACTTGTAGATGGCACCATGGATCACATGGAAACTTTCAAAGCCAAGCCTGAATTTCAGGAAGCTTTGGGATTCCAGGGCCAGCTACAGGATAACTGGAAAGAGCAGGCTCTTGACGCAATGGGCGATCTGCTGGGCAAATACCGCTCTTTGCAAGTCTACCTCGATTCATGTGTCAAATGTGGGGCATGTACCGATAAGTGTCACTACTACCTTGGTACCAAAGATCCGAAAAATATGCCTGTTGCACGTCAGGATCTGCTTCGTAAGGTTTACCGACGTTACTTTACCTTTGCGGGTAAATATTTCCCTAAACTGGTTGGTGCTACTGACCTGACAGAAGAAGTTCTTGATGATTGGTATAACTATTATCACCAGTGCTCGCAGTGTCGTCGTTGTTCAGTTTTCTGTCCATATGGCATTGATACCGCAGAAATTTCTATGGCAGCCCGTGAAATTATGGACCGTATTGGTCTGGGTGATAAGTACAGTAATGAAATTATCGGTAAAGTCTTCAAGATTGGAAATAATCTTGGTCTGCCTGAACCTGCGCTGGCTGACACCCTGGAAGGACTGGAAGAAGACGTATTTGATGAAACCGGCGTTGAAGTCAAATACCCGCTAGATCAGAAAGGTGCCGAAATTCTGCTTGTGACACCTTCCGCTGATTTCTTCGCAGAACCGCATGTGGATGGCTTAATTGGTTACGGAAAAGTATTCCATGAAGCTGGTGTCAGCTGGACATTGAGTTCTAAAGCATCCGAAGCTGCCAATTTTGGCATGTTCATTGGCTCTTATGAAAACATGCGCAAAATTTCATTGCG
>JARRJW010000034.1:0-8988 GCA_037388785.1 Gammaproteobacteria bacterium | reverse complement strand
CGTATTGTTTTTGGTGAATGTGGTCACGCCTGGCGTGTGGCTTACAGTTTCCTTAATACACTGGCTGGGCCATTTGATTTTCTTGATCCAAATTATCCTGTGCCACAACATATTCTCGAGTTTACTTACGGTGAACTTCAAAAAGGCACATTGAATATTGATAAGTCTGAAAACGATCATATGGTTTTGACTTACCATGATTCCTGTAATGTTGCCCGTGCAACCCGTATGGGAGATATGCCGGGCGGTCAATTTGAGATTCCACGTGCTGTGATCAAGGCTGTCTGTAACAACTTTGTTGACATGGCACCTGAAACCATTCGTGGAACAACGTTCTGCTGCGGCGGCGGCGGTGGCTTGCTTACTGATGACCTGATGGAAGTCAGGGTCAAAGGTGCACTGCCCAGAATGGAAGCCCTGAAGAATGTTATTGAAGAGCATGGCGTGACTAACATGGCAGCAATTTGTGCCATTTGTAAAAGTCAATTTACCAAGGTCTTACCTTTTTATGGAATGGACATGGACATGATTGTCAGTGTTCACCAGTTGGTATCGAACGCGATCATCCTAACCGGTCAAAAAACCGAGGATGATGACGACGATGCTGACGAATAGTAAGTGAGTAGTTAATTTACCGGGCCTCAGGCTCATTATTGTACTTAATACTGGTTAGGAGAGTAATCAATGGCGACTCCGAGCGATGAAGTGAATAAAAATTTCACTAGACGTAAATTTGAAGACGGTGTTCACACTTGGGATTCAATGGAAGAAAAAATCTTTGTTGAAGATACTTCCCATAAATGTCCAACGTATATTCATAAAACACCGCCTTGTCAGGGCAGTTGTCCATCCGGCGAAGATATTCGTGGCTGGTTGGCAATTGTTCGTGGTCAGGAGAAGCCTGCCGGTGACATGGACTGGAAAGAGTATGCTTTCCGTCGTTCCACAGATGCCAACCCATTCCCGTCGATGATGGGTCGTGTTTGCCCTGCACCTTGTCAGGATGGTTGTAACCGTAACGAAGTCGATGACTTTGTCGGTATTAACTCGGTAGAACAGTTTATCGGTGACAACGCTATAGAAAACGATTACAAGTTCGAAGCTGGACCCGATACCGGTAAAAAGGTCGCTGTTATTGGTGCTGGTCCTGCAGGTATGGCCGGTGCATACCAATTACGCCGTAAAGGTCATGCCGTGACTGTCTTTGATGAAAACAAGGAAATGGGCGGCATGATGTACTACGGTATTCCAGGCTATCGTATTCCTCGCGAAAAACTTCAGGCTGAAAACCAGCGTATCGTAGACATGGGCGTTGAACTGCGCATGGAAACCCGCGTGGGAAAAGATGTAGCCGTTGAAGACATTGAGAAAGAGTTCGATGCGATTCTCTGGGCTATTGGTTGCCAAACAGGTCGCGGTCTGTTTCTTGATGAGTGGGAAGGAACACCTAACTGTGTATCCGGTGTTGCATTCCTGAAAGCCTTTAACGAAGGCCGTATGAAAGTAACAGCTGATAAAGTTGTCTGTGTTGGTGGTGGTGATACTTCGATTGACGTTGTTTCTGTAGCACGTCGTCTGGGTCATATTGAACATACCAACCCGACTGATCGTCCCGAACTGGTTGTTCGTGATGGCTATGTCGCACATGATTCTGCTGTCACTGCTTCACGTGCCGGTGCGGACGTCACGCTGACTTCGCTGTTCCCTAAGGACAATATGACTGCAGCAGAGCACGAGGTTCATGATGCCCTGACTGAGGGTGTGACTATCCTTGACGAAGTTATGCCAGTTGCAATTGAGAAAAATGAAGACGGCCGTGCAACAGCCCTGGTCGTTGCCAAGTGTAAAATGGAAGATGGTCGTCCGGTAGCTATCGAAGGTACTGAGCAGAAAATTGAAGCTGACTTGATTGTTGCAGCAATTGGTCAGGGTGGTGATTTAAGCGGCCTGGAAGATTTTGATAACGGTCGCGGTCTGATGAACGCTGACAAATTCTATCAGGTTGAAGGTAAAGCAAAGCACTTCGCTGCTGGCGATATCATTCGTCCTCATCTGCTAACCACTGCGATTGGTCAGGCTTCCATCGCGGCAGATTCCATTGATGAGTTTCTGAACAACCAGGAACACAACAAGCGTCCAAAAGTGGATGTACATCACTTTAATTTGCAGGACAAATTACAGGAAGCGGGCCTTGCTGCGGAACACTTCGATCCAGATGCCGCTGGTGATATGCGTGGTACCTCGACTGCAAAATATGCTGTGCATAATTATGAAGACCGTTCATACCAGGAAATCATTCCGCATGATGAATTGTTCCTTGGACACTTTGAATACCATGAACGTAACAAGCGTGATGAAGAAGTGCCAGATGCCGAAGAAGTGCTTGGTCATTTTAAAGAACGTTTGATCGCCCTGGATGAAGATGCTGCAATAGATGAGGCAGTTCGTTGCATGAGCTGTGGAATGTGCTTCGAATGTGACAACTGTGTTATTTTCTGTCCTCAAGATGCGGTGTTCCGCGTCAAGAAAACTGAAGCGACCACCGGTCGTTATGTCGACACGGATTACTCACGTTGTATCGGATGTCATATTTGTTCTGATGTATGTCCAACTGGCTACATCAAAATGGGTTTGGGTGAGTAACAGGAGCTGATATGCAGTACTCTTGCTCAATAAGCAAGCTGGCTTTACTTTTGCTTCTGTTTTTTGTGGCATTGCCTGTGAACGCTGACAAGAACTGGCGTGTCAATGGTAATTCTAAAGCGACAAAAGCAGAGGCGTGTGTGGCGCCGGTTGAAGAAATGCGCCGTAATCATATGGAGATGATACAGCATCAACGTGACATTACTGTTCATCAGGGAATACGTAAAACCGATAATTCTCTACATGGATGCATTGATTGTCATGCAAATGTTGATGAGCAGGGTAGCCATATCCCGGTCAATGCTGAGGGACAGTTTTGCGCCAGTTGCCATGGTTTCGTGGCGGCAAAACTTGACTGTTTTAGTTGTCATGCAACCGTGCCGAAGTAATGGGATTCACTATGTCTGATAAAACTAATCTTGCACGCCGAAACTTTTTAAGCAAACTACCTGCCGCAGCAGCGACTGCTGCTATTGCTCCAGGTGCGGTTCTCCATTCTAAAGATGCCAGTTCCGCGCCCAGAAGTGAGCCTGTAACCAGTAAAGTGCGTTGGGGTATGTTGGTAGATGCCAATAAATGTGCTGATGGTTGTTCAGCATGCGTTGAGGCTTGTAACAAGGAAAACGGACTGGATATCCATACCAATCCAGCTGGAGCTGATGTCGATTCTACCAAATGGGATCAGCAAAAGCCGGTTTGGATGCGTTCAGTCAAACTCAAGGATCTGCAAAGCGGTAAGATAACCAATTTACCGATGATGTGTCAGCATTGTGAGCATCCGCCTTGTCAGGATGTATGCCCAACAGGTGCCTCTTTCCGTCGTGCTGATGGCGTGGTTCTGGTTGATCGTCATACCTGTATCGGTTGTCGTTATTGTATGATGGCCTGTCCTTACAAGGCCCGTTCATTTATTCATGAAAATGTGGATATCAAGCCCACACTTGCACCACGAGGCAAGGGGTGTGTTGAGTCATGTACTTTTTGTGTACATCGCCTGGATAACGGCCAGACCACAACAGCATGTCAGGATGCCTGTGCCAAAGAAGGTCACCATGCGATCATATTCGGTGATCTCAACGACCCTGAAAGCCAGGTGGCCAAGGCGCTTGAAAAATATCCCAACCAGCAGATTCGTGATGACCTCAAATTGAATCCAGGTGTTCATTACACTGGTATTTAACTATTTAGTAGGATAATTCGTAGTAATGAAAAAAATGCATTTTCGTGAATGGGGAATTGAAAGTCCACGTTATTGGGGATTGCTGGCAATTCTGGCCGGTATTATGTCGATAGCCGGAATAGCATGGTATTACATGGAGCACAATGGACATTGGGTTACCGGGATGAATAACCATGTTGTCTGGGGTACTCCACACGTCTTTGCTGTTTTTCTGATTGTTGCTGCTTCCGGGGCACTTAACGTTGCGTCCATTGCTTCGGTTTTTGGCAAAAAAGACTACAAGCCGCTAGCCCCGCTGTCAGGTCTGCTGGCAATAACATTATTGGTAGCTGGTTTGCTGGTACTGGTTCTGGATCTTGGTCGCCCGGATCGCCTGATTGTGGCGATGACTCACTATAACTTTAAATCCATTTTTGCCTGGAACATCTATCTCTATACTGGTTTCCTGGCTATTGTTGTGATTTATCTTTGGACCATGATGGAGCGTAAAATGAATCGCTTCACCAAGGCAGCAGGCACATTTGCCTTCGTATGGCGTCTTGCACTGACCACTGGTACCGGTTCAATTTTCGGCTTTATCGTTGCACGTCAGGGATACGATGCGGCTATCTACGCACCAATGTTTATTGTCATGTCATTTGCTTTCGGTCTGGCGATTTACTTGCTGGTTCTGATGTTTGCTTTCGATTGGGACAAACGCGAACTAGGCGAAAAACTTTTCCTTCGATTGTAAAATCTTCTCGGTGTATTTGTGGCGGGTGCGTTGTACTTTGTTATTGCATATCACCTTACTAATTTGTATGGCACTGAAAATCACGAATACGAAGCTTTCATTCTCCTGAATGGTGGTGTCTATACGCTTATGTTCTGGGTTGGACAGATCTTAATTGGTTCGCTTTTACCGCTTGCCATTGTTTATCATCCAGCTTTGGGTCAGTCCCGCAATGCAGTTGCGGCCGCCTGTTTCATGGTTGTGCTTGGTGGTTTGGCAACCATGTATGTAATCATTATCGGCGGTCAGGCTTTCCCAATGGCCATGTTCCCTGGAAAAGAAATCATCGATTCGACATTCTACGATGGTGGAATTTCTCCTTATGCACCAAGCTTGCCTGAAATTGCCTTGGGTCTGGGTGGTGTGGCAGCGGCGTTGCTGATGACAGCGATTGGTATCAGAATGCTGCGTTTCCTTCCAGAGACACTATCTGATAAAGCGCTTGATCCGCATAGCTAACCAGATTTAAAAACAATGTTGCCAAGGGCTGAAATCAATACGATTTCAGCCCTTTTTTGTTTATGGCAGAAAGGTAATAATCTTAATAATGAACCAGTTATATATTTCTGCCGCCCATAAATCATCCGGTAAAACGACTGTTACGCTTGGTATTTGCTCAGCATTGAACTCCGATGGTATGAATATCCAGCCTTTCAAAAAGGGGCCTGATTATATCGACCCGCTTTGGCTGTCCCAAGCGACAGGCAATGCCTGTTACAATCTCGATTTTTTTACCTCTTCAAATAAACAGATCAAAGAGCTTTTTCACGAAAAATCAGCATCAGCTGATTTATCCATTATTGAAGGCAATAAAGGGCTTTATGATGGTCTTGACTTAAGGGGAGGTGACTCCAACGCTGCGATGGCCGACCTGCTTGGCTCATCAGTGGTATTGGTGATTAATACAGTTGGAATAACCCGTGGAGTAGCTCCATTACTCTTGGGTTACCTGAATTTTGACGGGGCGCCTGATATTAGAGCTGTAATTCTTAATAACACTGCCGGTAGCCGACATGAATCGAAGCTTGTTGCGGTTGTGAATGAATATACTGATCTGGAAGTTCTTGGTACTGTTCGTCGTGATAGTGATCTGCTAATTGATGAAAGGCATCTTGGCCTGGTTCCCAGTAATGAAAAGTCAGAAAGTGATAAGGTAATCAATGCCATATCGCAAAGAATCCGTGACCAGGTTGATCTACAGAAACTTGTTGCTCTAGCTAGCCCTATTGCTGAGATCACAGATGAAAGTGGTCAAACGTTACTTCAATCTTTCAGTGAGTCTCCGAGACTGGGTATTTTTAAAGATGCCGCTTTTGGCTTTTATTATCCTGATGATCTCGAAAAATTCGTTCAAAATGGTGTTGAACTGGTTGAGATCAATGCCTTGCAGGACACCGTTCTGCCGCAAATTGATGCGCTGTTTATCGGTGGTGGCTTTCCTGAGACCCATATGGAATCACTAGCTGAAAATGCATCCCTGATGCGCTCAGTCAAAGCATTTATTGAGAATGATGGCATTGCCTACGCTGAGTGTGGTGGATTGATGTATTTGTCCAGAAGCCTGACTTGGAAAGAGAAAAAATGTAAAATGTGCGAAGTGATCCCGGCTGATGTTGTCATGCATGATAAGCCCCAGGGAAGAGGCTATATTAAGTTGGCAGAAACTGATCAGATGATTTGGCCAGGTGAGCCGTCGGCTGAAGTGATCCATGCTCATGAATTTCATTATTCCAGTTTGGAAAACCTGCCAGATGATGCCAGGTTTGCTTACCAGGTTATCAGAGGCCATGGTATCAATGGAAAATATGACGGGTTTATTTACAAGAATTTAATTGCTAATTACACCCATATGCGTAACACGGGTTTCAACAACTGGATAGAAAGGTTTTTAGCGTTTATTGCTGCGAATAAATAAGATCAAACGAGGTGTTCAAAGATGTTTAAGATTACAGTAACTGCAGCTGAGCAGGTCATGGCGGCGGCGCAGCAAAGCGGTACCGAAGAAATGTCATTGCGACTGGCTGCACAGAAAAAGCCCGATGGCACGATCGATTACCTGATGGGCTTTGATTCACCCACGGATGATGATATCCGTTTTAAATCTGAAGGGGTTGATGTTGTTATCGCACCGGAATTTGTACCCTTGCTGGATAAAACCGTGATGGATTATGTTGTGCTGGAAGAAGGTGGTGATGCGCAGTTTATTTTTATAAATCCTGATGATGCTAACTATTCACCTTCTGCGGATAATTAATTCGGGTTATCTATTCATGCTGCGTTATTAATATGCTCGTTTCTCTATTTACTGTAGGTAAATTCCTGATATGAGCGCATTTAGGCTTTGGCTAAGAGAAGCTATACGCCCGATAGTTTAACTGTAAATTTATAAGTTTTGTTACACCTGAAATAGTCAATGTATTAACAAGGAACTTCTTTCAACTGATTTCTGGAAGAGGTGACTTCCAGCTTTCAAATTGTTCTGATGGATTTATCAAGCGAAGACTCATTACGAATCAATGTCCTGTTGGCAAACAAACCACAGGCAATCCGTATTCATGAATCATCGATGACACTTTATGGCCTGACTGAAACCGGGGAAGCCCAGGTCAAGTTGAACCCTGACTGCCGTGATGAACAGTATATTAAGAAAGTCAAAGAAGTGCTCTCCAGTCATATCTCCGGTTCACCAGGAGGCTATCCTGTATTTATCCAACGTTGGACACGCATGGGACAGATGCGTGATGACAGCCTCGAGCAGTTACTGCTACTGGGTGAACCGGAAGCTGTTGTGGCCGCGGTTTGCGCTAATGGTGTAACCGATGAACTGGCGCGTCGTGCCTGGTGGGCTATGGAAGATGCAGAGAATGCCAGACGTTTGCTGCAGCATGAAGCAGTGGTTAGTGGCGAAATGGGTAAGGTTCTGGCCGCTTATCTGATTGAGCATTTGCCATTTGAAACCGAACCGGAAAAAATGATTAAGACGGTACAACGGGTTTTGCAGCCTGGCTTGACGGATTTACCGACGCGGCAGGATCTGTGGAAAAAAGGTATCAGAAAAGGTGCTTATCATGTGGGTTTTATTTTAAGTCTTCCGGATGACTTGCCTATTGATGCAGATCCTCATCCTGACTATGAACGCTCAAGAAATGAACTGGAAAACCTGAGTGAGCAGGGTAATACTTTGGCCAGACTGGTGAAAAAACTCTTGTCAGAAAATGGCCAGGCATTTTGGCAAGCACTTCAGGTTATAATGAAAAAGCCTGCCAATCAGGAAGTTGTCAGCGAAACGCTCGATGCGGTCAGGTTTTACCTGTCGGATTTAAGACCGGAAGGGGACCCTGATCTGACACTGGATGCTCTTAAATCTGAAGCGGTTAACTTCATTCAAAAGAATCAGGATGCCCGGCAGATTATTGAAGCCATGCCTTACCTGGAAGATTTCATAAGGTCTCTGCGTGTAATGTCAGGCATGGGCTATGGTGTGCTAAGGCCCGTTTTTCATGACACGACTGCGATTGGCAGCTTGATGAGAAAAAAACTTGAACCGGTTTTTACCCCGTTGCTGCAGGAAATTTCGATACTGACCGGTAAATAAGCCTTTTTTTCAGACCTGTTCACTTCAGCTGAAGCGTCTATACTGAGTAGGAAGTCATTTGAAAAAGGTGTCATATGGATCATTTACTCAGTCTTTCTCAGGCAGCCAGAATGGTTGGAGTGCCCAGAAAAGTCTTACAGAATTATATTCAGTTGGGTAAGTTATCGGTTTTCGAAGGCTCAATCCGCCAGTCTGAGTTGATGAAGGTATTCCCGGAAATTAATACAGATAAATCCGGCATGCTTGAGAAAGTAAAAAATATTCAGGCGGATGCAATCAACAAATACGTAAATGATACGCTGCCTGATGCTGAGCACCTTGCCAGCGAAGTGCAGCGATTGCGGGCTGCTTTGAGAGAATCTCAGGATCAGGTCACTTCCTATGAAAGCCTGGTCGGTGAAATGAAAGAAAGGCTGGCTGAGTTTCAGAATAAATGTGATAAAAAACAGGCTCTTTTGATGGGCTCCCTGATTGGCTGGTTTTACAGTCAATGTAAACTTCGAGAAAAATAGTCCTTGGCTTGATCTTCTCACTCTCGAGTGAGATCTTTGTTACATGACCTATAAAATCAAGCTTGATCCTTCAGGCCATGAATTTGAACTGGAAGGCAGGGAGACCGTTCTGCGTGCCGGACTGAGAGCCGGACTTAATCTTGCGCATTACTGTATGAACGGTACCTGTGGCAAATGCACCGCCAGGTTAATCGAAGGTGAAATAAAGCATTGTCGACATCATGACTTCCGGCTTTCAGAAGAGCAAAAAAATGATCAATATTTTTTGACCTGTTGCTGTCAACCA
>JARRJW010000033.1:0-13640 GCA_037388785.1 Gammaproteobacteria bacterium | reverse complement strand
CCAGAGAAGACGACTGAACCCGCTAACTAGCTGCCAATGATGCCAGCATTTTTACGGGTTATGACAAGGGTGCAGCCCGCGGGATGATTTTACCATCGGGTATGGCATTGCAGTATTTGTGCAAAGTGCTGATTGCCAGATGGGTTAATGATTTTTATCGTCAGAGATGATGTTTCCGTTATAAGTCGGATTGCTGCATTATCGGGCATTATGATTTCATAGTAATGTTACATTACTTAAAAAAAGCCATGGAAAAGAGGTTCCGGCAATCTTTAGAATAGTGATAAAAATCGCCAATATGGAGTAAACCATGCAGTACATTAAACTGGGAAAATCTGATCTGGACGTTTCAAGGGTCTGTCTGGGAACAATGACCTTTGGACAGCAAAATAACCAGGAAGAAGCTTTTCAACAGCTTGATTATGCTGTTGAGCAGGGGATTAACTTTATTGATACTGCTGAGATGTACCCGGTACCACCAAAGGCAGAAACTGTACACAGCACGGAAACTATCGTTGGCAACTGGTTAAGTCAGCAGGATCGTTCCAGTTTGAACCCCAGGGCCATTCATTTGATATACCCCCATGTTCGGTCAATACCTGTTTGACCCAAGCCAGGAAAGAGACTTTACCCCGTTTCGGGAAACACTGGATGTGCTGGCTGAGCTTGTAGATGCTGGCAAGATTCGTTATGTGGGTATATCAAATGAATGGCCCTGGGGTTTGATGCAGTTTCTTCGTGCTGCAGAAGACTACCAGTTACCCCGAGTGGCTACCGTTCAAAATGCGTACAACCTGATAAACCGCACTTTTGAAACTGCAATGCTGGAAGCCTGCTACCGAGAAAATGTGTCTTTGCTGTCTTATTCACCACTGGCATTTGGTCATCTTTCAGCCAAGTATTTAAAAGACTCAAATGCAACTGGGCGAATTACTGATTTTCCAGGTTTTGGACAAAGATACGAAAAGCCAAACCTCAACAATGCTGTCAAAGCTTATGCTGACCTTGCTGAAAAGTTTGAGATGACACCAGCGACGTTTGCGCAGGCTTTTGTCTATTCGCGCTGGTTTGTTTCCAGCAATATTGTAGGTGCCACAAGTCTTGCCCAGTTGCAGGAAAATATTGCGGCATTTGATATCGACTGGACAGATGAAATGGAACAGGCTGTGGAGCAGGTTCATTTAACGTATTTCAATCCAGCACCGTAATTAATGTCTGATATTTAAGGAAATCTATTCACGAGTCACGATAGTTGCTAAGCTTCAAGTGCTAGAGAAACTCTGACGACAAAACCATAATAGAGTTTGTGAGAGCCATGAGCCTGTTGAAACCAGTTCGCTTAAATTTGTTTGCTTTATAAACAATTCAAGTTCTCTTCATGACCTCAAGACAACCAAACTGCGATTTAGCAGAGTTTCAACATAATTTATTAAATTAACAAAGTTGCACTTGTTTCTTGGTTACACTTATGAAAAAACCATTGTTTCGACTTTCATGTCTGTCATTAATTCTTTTTAGTAGTCCCTGTCTGTTTGCTGGTGATGGCAGCAATCTTGACCGCTACCTTTCCATGAGTCTTGAAGACTTGATGGCAGTCAAGGTAAAGATTGCCACAAATACTGAAAAGGATATTCGTAAAGCTCCTTCTGTCATATCTGTTATTACCCAGGAAGACCTGAAGTTAACCGGTGCCACCAATCTGGCGGATGCATTGCAGTCTGTTCCAGGATTGCATATTACTCCCAGCTACTTTGGTAACCGGCCAAATCCACATTTTCGTGGACTGGCAGCTGCTAAAACCTTGCTCATGATTAACGGTAACTCCACGCGTGACCTGGTTTGGGGCTTTGGTATTTTCTGGAAAGGCTTGCCGGTGAGTGCGATTGACCGTGTAGAAATTAGTCGTGGACCTGGTTCAGCACTGTTTGGCGCGGATGCTATTGCCGGAGTGATTAACGTTATCACTAAAACTGCCGGTGATATCAAAGATTCAGAGGTTGGACTCAGAGCGGGTAGCTTTGATACTCAATCTGCCTGGATGCAACATGGTACAGAAGTTAACGGCTACCGGCTTGGTTTTACTGCAGATATTTCCACGACTGAGGGCCATGATCCTCTGATTGAATCTGATACGCTTTCAAAAGGCAGCTATTCACTTGCGCCGGATAAAGCCCAATATGGATACGATAACCTGGATCTGCGCATGTCAGTAGCCAGAGATAACTGGCAGTTGCTGTTAAGTTACCTGGAACATAATAATCTTGAAACAGGTCTGACTGGTGCCGGTATTCTGGATCCACTTACCGAAGGTAATGACGACAGGCTTAACATCGACTGGCTTTACTCTAATCCGGATTTTACTAAAAACTGGGGAATCGACTTAGAAGCCCGTTTTCAGGACCTGAGTTATTCATCGGGAGATGGTTTCCAGGAAACACCTCCGGGGTTTACCGATGGAACTGGAGCCTATGCTGATGGCCAGTTGAATCAAATGCGCGCCTCTGAGCGTCACTATCACGTTAATGTCAGTGGCTTGTACCATGGCATTAAAGCTCACGAAATAAAGCTAGGCATGGGCTACCAGGTTCAAGATCTTTACAAGACTCAACAATATGTCAATTTTGGGACCAGACCTGATGGCTCAACAATCATGGCTGGGGATGGTTTTACTGATTTAACTGACACGGCCCTGGTATTTGCACCGGAGGATAACCGAGAGAATTTTTATAGCTATGTTCAGGATATCTGGAGTATTAGCCAGGAGTTAGAGCTTACCGCCGGTCTGCGCTATGACAATTACTCGGATTTTGGTGACAGCTGGAATCCTCGCCTGGCGTTGGTCTGGCACCCAAATGATAAAGTCACTGCCAAGTTCTTATATGGTGAGGCTTTCCAGGCTCCAAACTTCCAGCAATTATATGCTGAAACTTCACGCTCATTACCCAACCCTGATCTGGAACCGGAAACATCAAGCACCTTTGACCTTGGGTTTACTTACACACCCAATCGAAAAGTTTTGTTTGGTATGAACCTGTTTTACCTGGAACTGGAGAACATCATTTCCCTGGTTTCCGGTCAGTATCAAAATGGTGAAGACCATTGGGTTTCCGGCATTGAACTGGAAGCGCGCTGGCAAGTATCACCGTCACTTGGCCTTTCGGGAAACTATACTGTCCGCGACCAGGATAATAGTGGCTTTGAACAAATTAACCAACCCAAGCAAGATGCTTATTTACGTATGGACTGGAGTTTTCAACCGAAATGGAACTGGAATGTTCAGGCCAACTGGGTTGATGACATGGAGCGTGGCTCTGGCAGAGATGCCCGCTATGAAAACTATTTAATAGCCGATACCACGCTACGATATGGAGCGACAGATGAATTGGAATTTGCGGCATCAATACGCAACCTGTTTGATGAAGATGCGCGTGAATACATCGGAGGGTCTAATAACACGGTGCCCTTAGCTGAGCGCAACGGCTTTATTGAAGTACGTTATAAGTTTAAATAATTTTGATCAGGAAGAATTTAGCCGTAAACGTGATGGAAACAGTCATTGCCATAAATAAATGTCAATTAAGCAGGAAGCTTTTCAGGTATTGCTTTGCTGTTTTATTGGCGATGAGTGCGTCATTGGCTTTTCCTGTCAATGCCCAACAAGAAGAGGATGTCCTGCAAGAGGAAGCATTGATTAAATCGGCATTTGTTTTTAATTTTGCCAAGTTTACCAGCTGGCCGGAATATACCTGGGATTTTAACAATACAGAATTTTTTCTTTGTACCGTGGGAAAGGACGATGTGGCAAAAACTCTCAATGGATTGACAGGAGAATTGCTGAATAAACGGGTAGTGCAGGTGCTGAATTTTGACGAGGATGCTGTCGATAATGCCTGTAACCTGGTTTACATTGCCAATGATCCTTCTGTTAATCTGGCGAAGTTTCTGAAATCACATTGCTGCGAATCGATACTGACCGTGAGTGATATTAAGGGGTTTGCCTTATCGGGTGGCATGATAGAGATGTACACAGATTCCAAGGGCAGTGTGCAGTTTAAGATTAACCGAAACCGGGTTATTTTGTCGGGTTTAAACATCAGTTCACGTTTGCTGAGTCTGGCTGAGATTGTCAAAGAAGAACAGCCATGAAATTATTTCAAAACGCTTCAATCAAGCACAAGTTGGAAGCCATTATTCTGACTACTGCCGCCACGGTTTTAATGGTCAGTGTCTCGCTTTATATTTTTATTGAAGTTCGTTCTGCCAAAACCAATCTTATCGACCAACTTGAAGGCATTGCCAACCTGTTGAGTGCAAACAGTACTGCGGTATTGAGTTTTCGTGATAAAGAAGCCGCACTAGGCATGTTATCTACGCTATCAATCAGAAAAGATATTGTTTCTGCGCGAATTATGGATGTGGATGGCCGCATTTTCGCCAGTTATAACGCACCTGACAAGAGGCTTTCCTCATTTCCGGAAAAAGGCGCTGAAGATAAAATTTTACCTTTAAGCGTATTTGTTTCAGTTCCCATTTTGCTAAATGATAACCGCATTGGCACATTTGAGGTTGTAGGCGACTTTTCATTGCGTGCAAAAAGAATGAGTAATGATGAGCTTGGTAATCTCGTTGATGCATTCAACCAAATGCTTGATCAAATTGAGAAGTACGATATAGAAATCGGTTCTTTCCAAAAAAGCCTGGTTAAACAGGTTACTGAAAGAACGCTCGCACTGGAAAAAGCCAAGCTGGCCGCAGAATCGGCAAACCGTGCCAAAAGTGATTTTTTAGCAGCCATGAGCCACGAGATCAGAACGCCAATGAACGGTGTTGTCGGATTTGCCAGTCTACTTCAGGAAACAGAGCTTAATGCCCAGCAGCGAGACTATGTCAAAGTCATCACCCAGTCTGGCGATAAATTGTTAACCATCATTGATGACATTCTCGATTTTTCAAAAATGGAAATTGATAAATTGACTCTGAAAACCCAGGATTTTGTCTTGAAAAAACTGGTTGATGATGTCGATACTTTTTTCAAGCCAAAAGCTTCAAAGAAAGGTTTGTCGTTTAATGTTTCAATTGACCCTGAACTTCCAGATTTAGTTCACGGTGATCCAGTCAGGATAAGCCAGGTTTTGTTCAACCTGGTGGGCAATGCCATCAAGTTTACCAGCCATGGCAGTGTCGAGGTGGCAGTTAATCTGATACATCAGACTGAGGATGAACTGGTATTAAACTTTATTGTACAGGATACAGGTATCGGTGTAGCTATGGATAAGCTTGATTTGCTGTTTCAACCTTTTAGTCAGGCAGATGGATCGATAACCAGGCAGTTTGGTGGAACCGGTCTGGGGCTGGTCATTTCTGACCGCCTGGTGAAATTGATGAATGGCACGATCAATGTCTCCAGTATGCCCGGTGAAGGTTCAAGCTTTTCGGCGACGATACAATTACGTCAGTCAGAAAAACCTGACTCGTCATTCGTGGTACAGCCTAAACTGATCAATGCGGAAGTTTCAGAAACTGCTGAAAACCAGAAAGCCAATGCAGCTGAGAGCTTGAAAGGTTTATCTGTGCTGGTTGTCGATGACGATGCCATAAACCTGGCATTGGCTGAAGGTCTACTCTCTCATAAGGGTATTACCGTCATATCGGCTACCGGTGGTGATGAAGCACTCGATATGATTGAGCAACAGTCTATTGACCTGGTGTTAATGGACTTGGAAATGCCGGAAATGAGTGGTTTTGAAACAACCCGGCGGTTACGCAAAATGGCAGGTAAGGCTAAAACAGTACCAATCATTGCGCTGACAGCACACGCTTTTCCTGAAAAGCGTCGCGAAGTCATGGATGTCGGCATGAATGATTTGCTTGCTAAGCCTTACAAACCGGAACAGCTTTATCAAATGATTACGCTTTGGACAGGTAAAGAGGAAAAAAACGATACTCATATATCGACATCTAATTTTTCTTTAAGTGTTTATGATCAACAGCAGGCTAAAAAGTCTACCAACGGCGATAAAGAACTGGAAAACAGGCTGGTTGAAAACTTTATTGCCATGTTGCCATCTTTTCGTGAAAGTATTCAAAAAGCTGCTTCCAATGACAACTATGAAGTACTTTATGATCATGTCCACAAGTTAGCGGGATCCGCAGGTACTTGTTTTGCAGTGGCATTACATGCCAGTGCAGATGCTTTACAGAAAAAACTTAAACTAAGTACCGTGCCAACAGAGCAGATCGGCGGTGATGTATTGCAGTT
This sequence comes from Gammaproteobacteria bacterium, assembly GCA_037388785.1. Lineage (GTDB taxonomy): Bacteria > Pseudomonadota > Gammaproteobacteria > Chromatiales > Chromatiaceae > JABDQZ01. The sequence continues at coordinate 7,381 of JARRJW010000033.1, read as the reverse complement.
ACTGGATGAAATGGAGCGTTTTGAAAAACACTTTAAAGTGGACTAACGGCTTGGATTAGCGTTTGTAATGCTTTGATTTTTCCTTTTTCAAACTGAATGAGTCTTGGTGTCTTGAGCAGGTGAAATGTCGTTTTTCACCAGCTGTTTTTCCTGGTAACTGAGAATCCAGTTTTTTAGGTCACTGCCAGGTAAAGGCTTACTGATATAATATCCCTGTACGACATCACAGTTGAATTCACTTAACAATTTCATATGAGACTGTGATTCAACGCCCTCCGCGATGACCTTTAGCCCCAGTCCATGAGCCATGGCAATGATCGCTTTAATGAAAGTGTGGTCTTTTTTATTTTCATGCATGCCCAGCACGAAGCTTTTGTCTATTTTTAAACAGTCGATAGGTAATTCCTTAAGGTACTGCATGGATGAATAGCCCGTACCAAAATCATCAAGGGCAATTACACAGCCTAACTGGGAAAGCTGTTGAAGAATGCGTTTGGTCTGTTCAAAGTCATTAATGAGTGCATTTTCAGTGATCTCAAATTCAAGGCTGTGCGGTGCAATTGAATTTTTTGCCATAATCTGTTGTAAATTATCAACCATTTCGGGATTGTAGAACTGTAGCGGAGACAGATTGACGGCAACTCGTAATCCCTTATCTATTGGCTGCAGGACCGAGTTGATAATTTCAGCAGCATCTTCGACTCCCTGTTTACACAGCGTCGAAATTAAGCCGAGTTCTTCAATCAATGGAATAAAAATTTCTGGTGAAATATAAAAATCAGTGGTTTCTTCACGCCAACGGCAAAGTGACTCAAACCCTATAAGCCTGCCATCTGTCAAAGATACCTTGGGCTGATAAAAGAATTCGAAGGCATCGCCATGTAGTGCCTTGAGAATATCCCGCTCAAATATCAGGCGCTGATTCGCTGCTTCAGTCTGTCCCTTCTGGTAAAAAACGTAGTTGTTTTCAAGGTTTTGCTTACAGCGGTTATGCGCTGCAAAGCCATTACTGATTAACTGATCAAAATTATCGGCATCCTCTGGATAAAATGCAACGCCTATATTCAATCCAATCATAACGTCATCATCATCGATTTCGACCGGGAGGTTGAACGCTTCCAACAAGTTAGAGATAACAGGTGTTACGTTATCGGCAGTGTTACAATTCGGCATTACCCAGACAAACTCATCCTCTTTACTGAGCTTGGCCAAAACGTGGTTTTCTGGCTTGAGTGCGATTAAGCGGTTGCTGACCTGCTTCACAATCAGGCTGCCTTTATTCTGTCCCATGCCTTCAGATAACATATCAAAACGCTTAATACTTAAGTAAATAATCGCGAGACACTGATTTATGTCAGCATTGACGATGTAATCATCAATGTAGGCTTTTAGGTATTTACGATTGAATAACCCGGTCAGAGGATCATGCTCGCTAAGGTAATTGATATGTTTTTTATGCTCTGTTTCGGAAGTGATGTTAAGGCAATTGGCAATGAAGTATTCAATTTGTCCGGTTTTATCCAGGATAGGAGTGATTGTTTCGTCCATGTAACATAATTGACCTTCCTTGGTACGGTTAATAAATACACCAGAAAATGTTTCTTTATTGAGAATGGTATTCCACAGGTCCTGGTAGAATTCATTGCTCATCAGACCAGACTGAATCACTTTGACTGATTTACCTATGATTTCACTGCTTTCATAGCCCAGTGACCGGGTAAAAGTTGGGTTGGCATAAACTATCTGGGCATTGGGGTCAGTAATAAAAAATATCTCGTTAGACTGGTCTGTTGCCTGTTGCAGAATGCGCTGTGTGTTTTCGGCTTTATCTCGCCGCTCGATTTCTTTCTCAAGCTGACGGTTGGTTTGATTCAGGTTATCAGTTCTTTCGGCTACACGCAGTTCTAATTGATCGTTAGTCTGTTGTAATAACAGTTCCGCTTTTTGACGCTGTTTTTCCTCTTTGTTGATAAACAGCAGGGCAAGTACTCCAAAAAATGCCAATATCAGCCATGATATGGCGGCAGGATATAACAGTTCTTTCCAATTCTGGCTAAAAAGGTCCGGTTGATAAATGGCCAGTACCTGCCAGTCAGAACCATTTATCGCATTTGAAGCACCAATTGAGGCTTTTTCCTGATCGGTAAGGTAGATATCCCGGGTATTTTGAATAATATCCCGACCACCATCAGCAGTTATTTCTATTAAGTCAGGTTCTGATTTTTTAACCAGGAAAATAGATTGACCATCAGCTTGGGCAAAATCAAGAATTTTACTGATCAAATCCAGTTTATAGCTTTTGAAGAAAATACCCTGCTGACTTTCCTGGTAAAACCAGGGGACCATAACGTCGAAATGATAATTTGAAGGGCCTGGGTGAACAACTAAATTGTTCGGATGGCCGTGCTCAGAGGCTTGCTGGATATTCAATAGACATAGATTTCCAATGGTTTCACCATAATCATCTATATAGGTATCACCATTTAAATCGGTCAAGGAAAATGAATCATGTTCAGGGAAATTCCGCTCCAACAATACTTTTAGCTTGTTTAAAATTTCCTCATTATCTGGATTCAGGCTCAGTTCATAAAATAAGTCCTGATGACTTTCTGCAAACAGGGATGCTGATCGCCTGATTGAATTGACCAGCAATTCGATTTCGGTGGAAACAGACTTGACACTTTGGTCTGCCAGTTCATGGTGTTTATTTTTAAATTCCTGCTGGTGACGTGACAGTAGTAGGCTGGAAGTGGCTATTGCAATCAAAAGCAGCAATAGCATAAACCACAGGACACGACGGGTTATCGGATATTGTTTCAGGAATATATTGATTGCCATGAGAAATATCATGGCACATGGTAATAAGTTTACAAGAAACCTTATTTCCCAACATTCTGGGTTGTATTGAATTCGATAAAAAAGAAGTGATTCAAGATAACTCGGTCTAAATCATTACGAACTTAGACCTAAATATCCGTTTGTTAAATTCAGAATAATCAAATTTTCAAAGCAAAAAAATATTAGTAAATGTTAATATATCAACAATCAGGAAAAGCGAATTTCATAAAAATATATCAGTATTTGCGGTAACGGCGAATACCATGCCAGGGGATATTGAGCGAGGTAAAGCAGCCGTTTTCACTGAATATTTGACCAACTAGTTGGAAATACCATTATTTATCATTTGATTGATAAATACTTAAATTAAATATAATTTGACTATACGTTGTAAAAACCGGTGTTTAGCTTAAAGGACAAACACGATTGTTGATGGAATGAATATATGAAACACATACATGGCTATTATTCGCCCAATAATCTTTATAATTCGATTATTGATGGACTGAATGACATTGGTAAGGACTTAGCAAGCCTGTCTCTTGAAGACCTGCATCCTGTGGACGAATTTCATATTCGTGGAAGTACCGCAACCAGGGAACTCATTGAACTGGCGCAGTTCACTTCTGATATGCATATTCTTGATGTTGGCTGTGGTGTGGGTGGCTCAACGCGTCGCTTGTCACATGAAACCGGCTGTTGTGTTACAGGCATAGACTTAAGTGATGAGTATATTGATGCGGCAGCAAGGCTCACTGAATTACTTAACATGCAGGAAAAGGTCAAATTTCATGCGGGAAGTGCTTTGGAATTACCTTTTGAAGACAATTCTTTTGATGGCGTCTGGTCTATCCAGATGAACATGAATGTTGAGAATAAAGATCAATGGCTCAAAGAAATATTTAGAGTGCTTAAGCCTAAAGGCAAAGCCATTTTGTATGAAGTTTGTGGTAATAAAAATGCACCTGTTTATCATCCCGTTCCCTGGGCACAGGACAGTAGCATGAGCTTTCTTGTCAGAAGTGAAATTTTTAATGATTTAATCACTTCGATTGGTTTTTTGATAGAAACCTGGAATGATAAAACGCATTTAGCCCAGAAAGCCTTTTCACATATGAAAGAACCTTTAGGTGAGCCGGAGTTGCCTGAACTTGGTGTGCATCTGCTGGTAGGGAATGATATTTTGACTAAAGCCTATAATTTATCACGCAATCTAAATGAAGAGCGTGTCAGTTTAATAGAAGCTGTTCTGGTAAAACCTGAACTTTTCTGACAGCTCAATAGATATTGGTTTTATCAAGCGCTGATTAACGGCTTAAATATTAATAATTTATAACCCGGCATTAATACGATAAATTCTTATAATAATTGCTTATTGCCTTTTAATCATCTTGATAGTCTTTATTCGAAACTATTATTCCGACTCTAACAATCATAATAATTGAAATACTGGTATTTAATTATGATGCGTAGAAATTCATTATTACTGCTCCTCTGCCTTTTATCAGGTTATAACTCGGCTTCTTTTGCGAACCAGGAGTTTTCGGTTTCAAGTAAATTGTTGCTGGAAAAAGCAGCCAGGGAAATACCGGATATTGACACCTTCGGCTTGGATGAATTGCTTATCAAACAGCCAGAGACTGTTGTTATTGATGTTCGATCACATGATGAACTCGTCAAGCTGGGCGGCATGATAGATAGTGCAAACACATACAATATTCCCCGCGGCTGGCTGGAATTTCAAATAATGGACATTGTTCCAGATAAAAATACTCCAATAGTGGTTTATTGTGGCAGAAATGAAAGAAGCCCATTAGCTGCTTTAACGCTCAAGGATATGGGATATTCAAACGTTACAAATTACTCAGATGGCTTTTTTGTATGGCGTGATGCCAACTTGCCTGTGTACAGTTTTGACCGGGCGCTGAATACATTTTTATACAGCGAGCCTATTGAGGTTGCACCGAATGTCTGGTCTGCCATCGGGGCTACACAACCTAGAACATATGAAAATTCGGGTCATAATAATAACCTCTCGTTTGTAGTCACCGAAGAAGGTGTGCTGGTGGTGAATGCCGGTGATAATTATCTTCTTGCAGAATCATTACACAATAAAATTCGTGAGGTTACCGATAAACCGGTTAAATACGTCGTTCTTGAAAATGGTCAGGGTCATGCGATGTTGGGTACAGGCTATTGGCAAAGCCAGGGAGCAACGGTCATTGCCCATGAAGACGCGCTAGAAGAAATCGAAAAAAGGGGCAGACAGGTTTTTCAAAATATGCGTGATCAATTACGCGATAAATCACTTAATACTGTTTTATCCAAGCCAGATGAAATCTTCAATGAAAGCAAAATTATTGAGATGGGTGATGTCCGTTTTGAGATTATGCGTTTAGGTCCGGCACATAGCCCTGGTGATATTTCTGTCTGGATGCCGAAACAGAAAATTATGATTTCTGGAGATATTGCATTTCATCAAAGAATGTTACCCATCTTTGAACATACCAATACAGCAGACTGGCTGGAAACCTGGAAAGTTTTCGAATCATTTGATGCAAAGATCATTATTCCGGGGCATGGTGACCCAACAGATATGGCCACCGTTAAGCGTGATACTCATGATTACCTGCGTCACCTAAAGGGAGAGATAGCCAAAGTTCTGGAAAATGATGGCAGCCTTGTCGAGGCGGCTAATGTTGATCAATCAGCTTTTAAATATTTACATACCTTTAGAGAACTTTCTCGCTTGAATGCCTCAAGGGTTTTTCTGGAAATGGAGTTCGAATAATTAAAGTTGATACTCAAAAGAGTCCTGTGCAAGGGCAACAGTTTGACAGTTGTATAAATCAGATGCGAGCATCTCAACAATATCAGTATCTAACTTCCGGCTTTTAGCCATATCTCTCAATATTTCGAGAGTTTCTTCTGCTTGAAAAACATCGGCAGATGACAGTGATTATCTTGAAAAGAAGTTATAAGAAATTAAAGCTTTTACTTAATTACTGAACTTCCTCACTCATTTCCCTGATTATGTTGATGACCTTATGTAAATGCCCATCCTCAACGCTGCGGGAAAATACCATGTAGGCAGGTAATTTAAATTCTGGTGCGTGATGAATCTCATGGAGTTTTTTGCTATCTATTAAGGGCTGGGCCATTCGTCGTGGCAGAAAACATGATCCACCATTGGATAAAGCCAATTGAATTGCCAGCCAGCCAATATTGACAACCTGGGCCGGGATATCCATATCAGGATAGTGTTCCCTGTGTTTTTCATAAAACCCAGGCCCCCAGTTGACGTGAATATAGTTTTCATCCGGAAACTGTTGTGAAGGGTCTGTGCTGACATAAACCAATGTTTCATCAAATATTTTTTCAATTAACAGGTCAGGTACATAGCGTGGCGTATACATCAAACCGATATCCAGTGTTCCTTCAACCAGATGATTGACAAGATCTTCTTCAAAACCTATTTCACTCAAAATTGAAATATCTGGAATTTCCTGCCTGATCCTGCCAACACAGGCAGGTAGAAAATTTTCCCATAAGGCGATGCGACCACCGATGCGTAACTTGCCAACATACCGGGAAGGCAGTCCTATATCATGCCGTGCCTGTTCCATGGTTGATATCAAATTCTTGGCATGCGTCAGAAACCGGCGACCTGCCTGTGTCAAAGTTGCACCAGAACGGTTACGCACAAAAAGCTTGGTATCCAGGTAATTTTCAAGACTTGAAATTCTTGCGCTGACGGTTGATTGCGTCACATGTAAATGCTTTGAGGCTTCAAGAAAGCTGCCATGGGTAATAATGGCTAGAAATGTCTTTGCTTGTTCAATGTCCATAGGATTCTAAAATATCGATTATTTCGATAATAAATACAAATTATATTCACTTTACAGATAATAGACCAAGCTACTAAGATTTTTTATAAGTGAAATGGTTTGGAGTAAAAAATGTATCAGACAATGCAACGGCCTTTTGCCAATCATGTTGATTTAACCTTGTTGGAGCGAGATGAAGAAGGCTTTCTTTTAGATGCCAGCCTCTGGGACGAGAGTTTGATTGAGCCGCTGGCAGACGAAGCAGGCATTGAGCTTACAGACGAACATCTACAGATTATCACCTACATCAGGGATTACTTTGAAACGAATTATCGTGTTCCGGAAGCCAGAACCTTACTGAAACATCTGAAGTCAGAATGGGGTATGGAAAAGGCTACCCGGCGATACCTCTATAAACTTTTCCCACATGGATATGGACAACAGGCCTGTAAAATTGCCGGTATGCGCAAACCCCGAAAGCTGATGCTGGATGTTTGACTTATTCAGTTAATATTTTTGCTATCAAAAAAAGGACGATATTTCATATCCTCTTCAAGAATATGATTGATCCACCAATGGTTTAAAAAATCACCCAGCTCAATATATTCTTCTTCAGTCAGTGATTTTTTTCTTTTCGCAAATTGTGTCACTTTCTGAACGTATAACAGATGTTCATGCTTGTGTTTCTGGAAGTCCGGGTAATCGTTTTCTTCAAG
>JARRJW010000032.1:0-9147 GCA_037388785.1 Gammaproteobacteria bacterium | reverse complement strand
GTTATAGCGCTGACTGGTCTGTTCAGTAACGGTAAAATCGACATCAGCGTTGACCTGCACACGGACTTTGCCATCACCCACTATCGGAATAAGGATGTCATAGATCCTGTCGCGGTAACGATCTTCCAGCTTGGTGGTATAATCAAACTGGTCTGCAGACATCTGCATTTCCCTGGATGACCCTCGACTGCTCAGCAGCTTGCCTTTCTGATCAACCACGGTGACATTGTCAGCTTCCAGTTCAGCCACACTGGATGCCACCATATGAACGATGGCATCAACCTGTTCTTCCTGCAGCTTACGGCCGGCATAGAGTTTCAAAGTTACCGAGGCACTGGGTGTTTTACGTTTACGAATAAATACTGACTGCTTGGGAATCGCGAGATGAACCCGCGCACTTTGAACTGCATTAATCGTTGCAATGGTTCTAGCCAGTTCACCTTCTATAGCACGTTGGTGACGTGCCTTTTCAACCAGCTGGCTGACACCAAAACCCGGCTCGCCAGTAATTAGCTCAAATCCCATGCCTGCACTGCGCGGCAGCCCCATCGCTGCCAGTTTCATTTTGGCTTCCTGCAGTTTTGATGTTTCAACCAGTACCATTCCGGTGGTGGGATCAATCTTATGCTGAATATTGTTAGTCTGCAGCGCATTAACCACATCGATGGCATCTCTTTCAGAGAGTGCAGCATCAAGCACACTGTAGTTGGGTGCCTGGGTCCACATTACAACAGCAAAACCCAGTGCCACACTGATCGCGATACCGACCATAGCCCCGATCTGCTTGAAGATAGGATTCATTCCGAGACTGGGTACATCAGATCCCTGTGCAACCATTTCAGATTTTCCGTCTACTTCCGCCATTTTTATTCCCCAAGATGTGTTTGCTGCTTTTAACTGTTAATGACATATATGCCTTTATACGGGCATATTCATCACTTCCTTGTAGGCTTCCAGAAACTTGTTACGTACTTCCACCATGGCAGAAAAGGCAAGCTTGGATTTCTGCGAGGTTATCATTACGTCTGTGATGCTGACGCCTGGGTCACCCATTTCAAAACGGGTTTTCAGATCTGAAGATTGTTGTTGAACGTCATTAACGGCATTAATTGATTTGGATAAAACGTCGCCAAAGCTGACGCCCTGTGTAGGTTCTACAGCCGCTTGTGGCTTTACAATTTCAGCCTGGGCCTGGGCCTGCATGACGCGCATCTGCGCCAGTACCTGGCTGATCTCCGGTGATATTGCAGACATAGCATTCTCCCACTGTCATAATTTTGTCGTTTACGACCTAATGTGCAGGATTAATGCCAATTAGACTTTTTAATTGATTGAATTGCTGTTTTGACAGGCCAGTCGTATCTTTTTTCTCAGGACGTTCAAACCATCCATGGTCACTCGGCTTCGGGCATCCTACCCTCTGACGCCGTTAAAAAAGATACAACCAGCCAGCCTGAAACCGGTCCTGAATAACTGAGGAAACTCTGATCATCTGGCCTTATTTAAATCAATGGGTCAAATGAAAAGGCCAGGCTTCTGCGGTAAATGCACGTAAAAAGTTCGCCAGAGGACAGGAGTCCAGGGCGATCAGGGATGGATACAAAGCGTCTTCTGAAACAGCCTTTTGTCAGACATTCAAGCTGAAAGTGTGTTACCGCGGTATCGCTATACCCGATTCACGTAAACGGGCAATTTTATAACGCAGTGTACGAGGACTTATACCAAGAATTTCTGCTGCAACTTTGCGACTGCCATTACCACTTTGCAAAGCGTCCAGAATCATTTTGTCTTCCACCGATTTTAAATCACTGCTTAAAGATCCCGAGGCATTGGAACTCGTTTCGGCAGGCACATAGTTATCGATGGCCGGTTTTTCATAGGTTGGCGCAGACGCACTGACTTCATCATTCTCAAAACATAGGTTTTCGGCAGTAATTTCATTACCGGCTCGCAGGATTAATGCCCGCTGTACGACATTGTCGAGTTCCCTGACGTTACCCGGCCATTTATGCGACAGCAACTTGGCTTTGGCATCATCATTGAGTGAAGGCATCGCTTCACCATTAACCAAATGACGCTGCATCATAAATTCAACCAGTGGCACAATATCACGGGGTCTGTCACGCAAAGGTGCCAGCGTTAATGGAAATACATTCAATCTGTAAAACAGGTCTTCACGGAAACGTCCTGCGGCAACCTCTTCCCTAAGCTTGCGGTTTGAAGTAGCCAGAACACGTACATCAAGATCAATGGTTTTCGTGCCGCCAAGACGCTCAACCTCGCGCTCCTGGAGTACACGCAAAAGCTTGGCCTGCAGTGGCATGCTCATTTCTGAAATTTCATCCAACAGCAAAGTACCACCCTGTGACTGCTCAAACTTACCTGCACTCGATTTGTACGCGCCGGTGAAAGCCCCTTTCTCATAACCAAACAAAACCGCCTCGAGCATGTTATCCGGAATAGCCGCACAGTTAATGGCAACAAAAGGTTCTTCGGCACGAGTGGAATTCTGATGAATAAAACGTGCAAATACCTCTTTACCAGATCCACTTTCACCACCAATCATCACAGACGCATCACTTTGAGCAACCCGCCGTGCCATTTCCACCATTTCACGAGTGCGCAAGTCTTCTGCAATTAAAGTGCTGACCTGCTCTGATTCGGCAGGCTGATAACGACTGATTTTTTCAATCAGCATTTCCGACTCAAAGGGTTTCACCAGGTAATCAACGGCTCCCATGTGCATGGCTGAAACTGCGCGTTCAACCGTGGCAAATGCCGTCATCAGGATTACAGGAATTGAAGTAAAGCGTTTACGAATATTTTCCAACAGAGCAAAACCATCCATAGGCTTCATCTGAACGTCACTGACCACCACCATCACTTCCTGGTGCGCGAGAATATTTAGAGCCGCCTGGCCATCGGTGACATGAATCGGCTGCAGTCCAGCCAGTTCAAGCGTATCTGCCAGGGCCTGGCCCAGACTTTTATCATCTTCGACAATCAATACAGTTTTATCAGTCATGCTGTTTCTCCTGAACTGTTTTCTTGTAGCGTTTCATTACAGGTATCCTGGGTCATACCGGGCAGGCAAATGACAAAACCGGCTCCGGTTTCAAACTTTCTATTCTTATCATCCAGTAAACGTATTGCACCGCCATGAGACAGGATGACATTTTGCACAACCGCCAGTCCCAGGCCTGTGCCATTGCTGCTGGTGGTAAAAAACGGATTGAAAATCTGAGCACGAATCTCTTCATCGATACCCACACCATTGTCTTCGATTCGAATACAAAAACCGTCTTCAACCGGCATCAGCGTCATTTCAATTTTGACCTTGTCACCACCATGGCGAAGCGCATTTTCAACCAGGTTACCCAGTGCACCACTGAGTGCGTCATTGTTACCTTTAACGAATGCTTTACCGTCAGTTTTATCAATAACTTCGAGAGAGGCTGAGTGGGATTCCAGCAGTGGATCGACATTGTCTTCAACATCACCCACCAGGTTGGACAGATTGACCGTATCCGGTTCGTAGTGTCCACCCCGGGCAAAAGACAACAAGTCACGCACCTGGTTCTCGGTATGCCTGAGACTTTGCCTTAAACTCTCGCTAAAACGCTGGCGCTGTTCTTGGCGGAGGTCCTCCCTTCCCAGGTTTTCGGCGTATAAAAGCGCTGATGCCACAGGTGTGCGAATCTGGTGAGCCAGTTGGGCAGCCATTTCACCCATTTCAGCAAGGCGTTGCTGACGGTTGAGTTGTTACTGCAGGGCGCGGCTATCAGTAACGTCAATAACGACGAGGATTTTACCGGGATCCGGTGTCAGGTTTTTCTTTGAGACACTGATACTGCGGCCATCTTTTAAGCGAAACTCGTTATTGGCGGTCTGTGCCTGAACCTGTTCGATGAACACCTCCGGCCACAAACGCCCCCAACGAATTTCAGGAAACAGGAATTCAGCAACGGGATTGAACTGATCGATTCTGTAGCGGTCATCAACTACAATAACGGCTGCTGGCAGAGCCTGCAGAACCATGTATAAACGGTTGGCCAGGCGTTCCTTATCCCGCAGTTCCTCAATATGTCTTTTTCTTGATTCCGACAGTTCGTGGCTTAATCGGGCAACCTGCGCCTGCAGTTCCTCATAGGAATCAGTCAAATTCGGCGGAAATGTATCCAGAACCTTGCAGGATTCTTCAAGGTGGCTGTTATCAGATTGTGTCGCAATGGCTTGTGGCATGGCTTTTTCACTTTGCTGTAAGTCTGTTACTCACAAAAGCGAAAAATGTGCCAATTTTATTTTTCTTTAATTATCATTAAGTTATGTTGATTTTAACAGCGATTGTCAAATTAGTGGCGCATCTTTTTCACGCTGCATGTCATATTTACGTAGCTTTTCGACCAACGTGGTTCTACGCATTTTGAGTATTTTTGCAGCCTGGGCTACTACGCCGCCAGCCTCATCAAGAGCCTGCTGAATCAGGATTTTTTCCATATCAGCCAGGTGAGCCTTCAAATCCAGGCCATCGGCGGGCAATTGTGTCGGTTCCGGGATATCCACAGCAGACACCGCGGCCGCCATCCCGGCACCAGCCTCGGTCAACGGCTCCTGGTACGGCTTCGGGTCAGCCATTTTAAGCTCCTGAATCGGCACATCTTCCCGGAACTTCTCAGGCAGGTCACCGACATCAACCACGCCATGCGGGAACAGGATCGCCAGCCTCTCAACCAGGTATGCCAGTTCCCTGACATTGCCTGGCCAACTGTAGTATTTAAGTGCGGATACTGCCAGCGGCGTTAACCTGACGGAACCGCGTTTTTCATTTTCCACCCGGCGTATCAGGTCATGCACCAACATCGGAATATCTTCTGTGCGCTCGCGCAGCGGCGGCATTTCAATTGGAAAAACATTCAGGCGGTAAAACAGGTCTTCACGAAAAAGCCCTTCCCTGATCCTGTCTTCAAGATTCCGATGCGTGGCAGCAAGAATACGCACATCGCATTCAATGGTCTTGTTACTGCCTACACGTTCAAAGGTACGTTCCTGCAGTACTCGAAGAATCTTGACCTGCATTGGCATACTCATATCACCGATTTCATCCAGAAACAGCGTGCCACATTCCGCCATCTCAAATCGTCCCTTACGGGCAGTGATTGCTCCGGTAAAAGCACCCTTCTCATGACCAAACAATTCACTTTCAAGTAAATCTTCAGGAATGGCACCACAATTGACAGGTACAAAAGGTTTGTTGCGACGACTGGAGTGGTAATGCAATTTGCGTGCGACCACTTCTTTACCGGTGCCCGACTCGCCAAGGATAAGGACCGTGGCACTGGAATTGGCAACCTGCTGAATCATCTGGTCTATTTCTTTAGAAGCATTGCTGCTGCCAGACATGCTGCGGAACATTTCAAGGGGACGCTGGTTGCCTGCGTCAGACTGGCTGTCGAGAAATACCTGGGCCTTGTGAATCAGGTTGACCAGTACATCAAACGTCAGAGGCATATGAATATTGCCAAGCACGTCACCTTCCGGACGGTCAGGCAAATGTCCCTGTTCACCGTACATGAACACTGGCAACTTGGGGGAATGTTCGGCGGCGGCCCGCGTCACCAGACTCAACTGCTTGGCATTAAAATGCGACCCCAGAAAAATACCGATAAGTGGACGGGTCCAGGCCTCCTGCAGCTTGGCGGCAAGATCAGCCGGTTCGCTCATTAGTTCAGTGGTACATCCCATGAAACTTAATGAATCAATCATCTTGGCAGCACTTTCAGCCTGGTCATCGATAACAATGACACAGCCCCGCTGCAGTAAATCAACCCCATCCTGCAGTTCTTTATTCAAAGCTCACCCCGGCGGCAATAATTATAATTTTTCTTTTAAATCTTATACTTGTGTGAAGTAAAGCACTGGCAGGTCTGATTGTCAAAATAATGTCACCAGGCAAACAAACCGATGCTTGACATCATCAGCGCAGACACGTGAAATAGTCAGTGATATTCCTAAATAGGCTCATAAATTTTGAACGACATCCCTCTTGGTGTGCTGTTTGGTGCACTTGGCGTACTTATTCTTCTATCCGGTTTTTTCTCCGGCTCTGAAACTGCATTAATGACTTTAAACCGCTATCGCCTCAAACACATGGCTGATAATGGTCATCGTGGCGCTTTGCATGCGGCGCGGCTGCTGAAAAGACCGGACAGGCTGATTGGGCTAATCCTACTCGGCAATAACTTTGTTAATATCCTGGCCTCTTCATTGTCAACCATCATCGCTCTTCGTCTGGGTGGTGAGGCCTACATTGCGGCTGCTGCAGGTATCCTGACACTGGTAATTCTTATTTTTGCAGAAGTGGCTCCAAAAACGCTTGCCGCACTGAAACCTGAAAGACTGGCATTTCCTGCAGCCTGGGTTTATACCCCTCTGCTGTACCTGCTTTATCCGCTGGTCTGGGTAGTTAACGGTATTGCCAACAACCTTTTAAAATTACTGGGCATCTCGGTCAGTGATAATGTTGGCGAAACCTTAAGTCAGGAAGAGCTCAGAACCGTGGTCATTGAAGCAGGCATCATGATTCCCGATAACCACCAGAAAATGCTGCTGAATATCCTGGATCTTGAGAATATCACCGTTGATGACATTATGATTCCCCGCAATGAAGTCGATGGCATCGACATCAACGATCCAATCGATGACATCATCACATTTCTGAAAAGCACCAACTACACGCGTATCCCGATATTTCAGGAAAGCATCGACAACGTACTGGGATTTATTCATATCAGGCGCTGTATGCAGATCATTATGGCCGGTGAACTGGACAAGGAAAAACTGCGTTCTCTGATCAGAAAACCCTACTTCATTCCTGAGGGCACACCACTAAATACTCAGTTAATCCATTTTCAGCGAGAGAAAAGGCGCATGGGGCTGGTTGTTGACGAATACGGTGATCTACAGGGCCTGGTAACCCTGGGTGACCTGCTTGAAGAAATTGTCGGTGAATTTGTCACTGACCCACTGGATGAACTTGATGACGTCCAGGACATGGGAGATGGCACTTTCCTGGTAAATGGCAATGCCAGTATCCGTGACCTGGTTAAAAAAATGAAATGGGATCTGCCAACTGATGGCCCCAAGACCTTTAACGGTCTTCTGGTTGAACAACTGGAAACGATTCCAGAGACAGGTATCAGCATTCTTGTAGCAGGTTATCCTGTTGAAATATTACAAACGCAGAATAATATGGTGAAAGTCGCTAAAATATCTCCAGATATGAGAAAAGAATAATAAAACGAACTTTACTAACAGGAAAAAAACAGGCTTATGAGTATTTCATCCGAAAACAGACGCGCTTTTCACCGCATTTTCTTTGATGCCAATGTTGCTGTCATCGTTGATAATAAGATGCACAAGACATCCCTTATCGATGTTTCCCTCAATGGCGCACTGATCAGCCAGCCTGAAGGTTACGAATTAACCAAGGGCCAAAACGTACGTCTGGAAATTGACTTGGGAGAAACTCATAATCTAATCGCCATGGATGCCGAAGTCACACATCTTGAAAATGAGCATGTCGGCCTGAAAATGCAGCAAATCGACGTTGATAGCATCAGTCATTTGCGTCGTCTGGTGGAATTGAACCTGGGTGACAGTGAACTGCTTCATCGAGATCTGGAACATCTCGCCCATCCGGACAAATAATGAAAAACAAGGACATTGTCCGGCGTTTCACATTTGTCGATGAACCCATTCGCGGCCAACTGGTAACCCTTGACAGTTCATGGCAGCAAATCCTTGATCGATGTGATGCCGGCACATTTGCAAAAACATTGTTAGGCCATGCCCTGGCAGCTGTTTCACTGTTGGCCAGTACATTAAAATTTGATGGTTCAATCACGTTGCAGATTAAAGGCAAAGGCCCTGTCAACCTGCTGGTTGTAGAGGCAACTTCTTCTAGAACAATTCGCGGTATTGTTCACCAGTCATCAACGAATGTGGTGGAAAATTCACCGTTAAGTGAAGTTTTTGGTGCGGACAAAATGGTTGTGACTATCAACTCCGGTAAGGGCCGCCCCTATCAGGGCATTGTGCCATTGTCAGGACATAACCTTTCTGAAGCACTGATCACCTATTTCGAGAACTCTGAACAACTGCAAACTCATATCTGGCTAGCTGCGAATGAGCAAACAGCATCGGGTTTGCTGATCCAGAAAATGCCCAATGGCGAAACACATGATGAAGATGCCTGGGAGCGCGTTTTACAACTTTCCAAGACGATTCAACCAGAAGAATTACTTGAGCTCGACTCAGAAAAGATCGTTTACCGCCTTTTTCACGAAGAGAACGTCAAGATTTTTGAAGAACAGAACTTATCGTTTTATTGCAGTTGTTCCAGAGATCGAACTGACACCATGTTGATTACTCTTGGTAAGCCCGAGATTGAGAAGGTTCTGGCCGAACAGGGTGAAATCAGTATTCAATGTGATTTTTGCAATGAAATGTACCGGTATGATGCCATCGATGTAGAAACACTTTTTATAAATAATCTTGTAGAGTCAGATGAGAATATTCATCATTAATAGGCAAAAACTATCAATTCAATCCAACAAAACGATTAAACAAATTACAAAAAATCGTATCTCATAGTAAACAAGTCAACTATTACTGGAGTCATGCTATGAGAATCTCATCGAAAAGCCGTTTTGCCATTATGACCATGCTGGAATTGGCTGTTACCAGACCGGATAAAGCAATCCGTTTGTCTGAAATAGCAGATAGTCATGGCATCTCAATATCTTACCTGGAACAGATTATCGCCTCTCTTCGTGAAAAAGGCCTGGTGGTTGGTAAAAGAGGCCCTGGCGGCGGTTATGTGTTGGGTAAAGATGCTGCCGAAATTTCTATCGCATCTATCATCGCTGCAGTCGATGAGTGGGTAGAATATTCACAGGAAAAGATTCGTACCAACCGTTTTCAGCACCTGCAACTCACTACCCGGAGCTTATGGGATGACCTCAGCCTGAAGATTTACGATTATCTCAAAGGCATTACATTAATGGACCTGATCGAAAATAAATATCAGCTGTTTTCCGATAAAGCTGCATAATTCATCTCAGAACTTCCCTTTTCCCGCTCGAAAAG
>JARRJW010000031.1:0-9170 GCA_037388785.1 Gammaproteobacteria bacterium | reverse complement strand
GGGGCCGGAAGAAGATTTCTGGGAGGAGGTAGTAGGATGTTTTCTGTGCCAATTGCATTGGTCAGCTTAGTTGACACGAACAGGCAGTGGTTTAAGTCGTGTATTGGATTACCTGTTAGAGAGACAGGGCGGGATATTTCATTCTGTGGTCATGCTATTTTAGGTAATGAACCATTCATCATTAACGACGCTGCTGAAGACGAACGTTTCCATGATAATCCTCTTGTAACTGATGCTCCCTTCATTCGTTTCTACGCCGGTAGACCTTTAAAGAGTCTTGATGGCTGTGCAATCGGGACATTATGTATTATTGATCAAATACCCAGATCATTTACTAAATCTGATATTCACAAGTTGAATGACCTGGCCACTATTGTCGAAAACGAAATTCATAATAGAGAATTGGCATTTCAGGTTACAAAAACACAAAATGCTTTGCTGAAAGCCAAGGAAAAGGCTGAACAAGCAAATTACGAGAAAAGTCGTTTTTTGGCAAACATGTCACATGAATTAAGAACACCGATGCATTCCATCTTGAGTTTTTCTGCTTTAGGGGAGAAAAAAACAACAGAAGAAAAGCAAAAAAAGTATTTTTGCAATATTAACCAAAGTGGCAAACGCTTGCTTGGATTAATTGATAATTTATTAGACATCTCAAAATTAGAATCAGGCAAAATGGAAGCTGAGTTTTCACAGAATAACTTATATGAACTTGCTCAAGCTCAAATAGAAGCCTTACAGCCCTTAGCCAATGAAAAACAGATCCGCTTAGTTCTAGAAGGCAATGAAGAGATATTCGCAACCAGTGACATAAAGCTAATTACTCAGGTTTTAATTAATCTGCTCTCCAACGCCATTAAATACAGCCCTGACAATACAGAGGTAATAATTAAGTTTGAAACGAAGACAGTTATGCATAAAGGAATACAACGAGATGTTGCTCATTGTTCGGTGCAAGATAAAGGAATAGGAATACCAGAAACTGAATTAGACCAAATATTCGACAGGTTTTCCGAGAGCTCTCATACAAAGTCAAAGGCTGGAGGAACGGGTTTAGGCTTGTCAATCTGCAAAGAAATTATCAGGCTTCACAAGGGTATGATTTGGGTGGAGAGCTCTGCTGAAGAAAATACATATAGTGGCTCAACTTTCCATTTCCAAATTCCTGTTTAATTCAATTTTTTCAAAAATTTAACTGTCTGCAAAACCGGTGTGGTAATAGCGGAAGCGACGCCCAATGCGACTACCCACTAGTACGGGTACGGCGCGTTCCTCGGGGGGCGGGGAGTCCGGACTGACAGGAACGTTCATCTTAATTTCCACTCCAGGGTTTGGCCGGCATAAAAAGGCACCAGCATCTCACCACCAAAGGTAAAGTTGTCAGGTATGGTTTGCTCGGTTCGCTGCAGCGTGATGCGATCTGTATTACGCGGTAGGCGATAAAAATCGGCGCCAAAGTGGCTGGCAAAACCTTCCAGTTTATCGAGCGCATCAGCCTTATCGAAGACCGTGGCGTACAGCTCCAGCGCAGCATGAGCACTGTATATACCGGCGCAACCGCATGCAGATTCTTTTGCACCTTTGGCGTGCGGGGCGCTGTCGGTGCCGAGGAAAAACTTGGCATTGCCGCTGGTGGCAGCCGTGACTAGCGCCTCTCGGTGAGTCTCGCGTTTCAGTACCGGCAGACAATAGTTGTGTGGATGAATACCACCCACCAGCATCGCGTTTCGGTTCAGCAAGAGGTGATGCGGAGTGATGGTGGCGCCAATGTTATAACCGCTCTCTAATACAAAATCGACGGCATCCTTGGTGGTTATGTGCTCGAAGACAATCCGCAGGTTGGGAAACTGTTTGGTGATGGGTAACAGTTGTTGATCGATAAAAACCTTTTCACGATCGAACACATCCACCGAAGGGTCGGTCGCCTCACCGTGCACTAATAGAGGCAAACCATGCGCCTCCATGGCGGCCAGCGCGGAATAGGTTTTCTGGATTTGGGTGACGCCGCTGTCAGCATTGGTGGTGGCGCCGGCCGGATACAGTTTGACGGCAAACACCACGCCGCTGCTCTTGGCGCGGGAAATCTCAGCCGGGGATGTGCTGTCGGTGAGGTACAGGGTCATCAGTGGCTGGAAATCATTGCCATTCGGTAGTGCTGCAAGAATGCGTTCGCGATAGACGACGGCCAGCTCGGTGGTGGTCACTGGTGGTTTTAGATTGGGCATAATAATGGCCCGCGCAAACTGTCGGGCCGTGTGGCCGATTACTGACGCCATGGCGGCACCATCCCGCACATGTAGGTGCCAGTCATCGGGACGGGTGAGCGTGAGTTGGGTGATGGTTTGATTCATGGTATTCAATTTCCGATGTTAAATAGAATGTGCCGCACTGGGTGAATTACGATTTTGGTGGAGTATTATGCCATGTTTGCTGCTAGCGCGTTGAGGTCTGCTGGACCACTATGCCTTTTTTCCTGTTGCGATGGAGTTAGTGTGTGAATCCTCCGAATTTATTCGATAGCAAACACATGAAGAAGCGAAAGCCTATTAGAGTTTTCTAATTCAGATTGAATCTTCTCAATAGCGGTGTTTCGATGGAGATAAATATCCCGAAACGAAAAGCAGTTTGTGTAATCTTTGTGTAATCTTTATCCTTCAAATTACCGGTATGTTAAAAAACATACTGGGTCATACACTTTCGGGTTTCTAGCTTAACTTGGTGGGAATGAATCCTGGCCCAGAATCCGTTCTTTCAACCATTTTACCCCCGGGCCAAAAGGCATGCGCCTAGTTATGCGCTGTGGGGTAATTTCAGTAATGGGGCTGGCATGTTCAGCAAAGCGGAAGGAAAACACATAGTAGGGATGTTGGCCCATTCGCAGGTCCGTAATACTCATGAAGCGTCCATCATCGGACAGGGCATAAAACCCCTTGGTAAAATTGCGAATCTGGTTGGCCTTAACAAAGTTACGGGTCACCGCTTCCAGTTGTTTACCCGTGTCATGTTGGCTGAGTTGTATCGGCTTGCCCGGCATGGTTAGCGGATCAAGCAGCGAGTAAAAACCTTCATGATAAATTGCGTCCTGGCGAATGACTATACGCCATAAAAGCGTATTAAATGGTGTTGGCGTGACTATCACGTCTGATTCGGAAAGTCCGCTTGTTTCCGGCAGGGTCATGACTTTATTCTTGACATAAGCCTGTGCGCCAACAGCCCAGGCAACATAGAGCGTCGATAAGACAAGCCCGAGTTGGTTCCAGCGATAGCGATGGACAGAGCGTTTGCTCGCAGCGACGAACAGGCCGAGCAATAAGGGTAGGGTGTATAAAGGGTCAATGATAAACAGGCTGCCCGTACCAAAAGGATAATCAGTGAAGGGCAAGGCAAGCTGTGTTCCATAAATGGTCAGAGCATCAAGTATCGAGTGCGTGAAAAAGCCAATGAATGTTGCCAGCCACCAGCGCCGATACAATTGCGTTGATCGTGTGATCAGGGCAAAAAGGTAAGCTATCGGAAATGAAAAAAGTAATTGCCAGAAAAAGGCATGCGTTTCTGCACGGTGAAGCACCATGTTATTTATGGCATCGCCTTTATCAATGAAAACATCAAGATCAGGCATCGTACCAATAGCTGCACCCGCCAGTGCGGCCTGCCAGAAGGGACGCTGCCTTCCCATGACAGCGACGCCGACGGCTGCGCCCAGTGCTGCTTGTGAAACCGAATCCATACCCGCGATAATTATCCGATGTTAAAAGTTTAACTATAAACTTATTTCTGTATCGTTATTCTATGATTAACCCTTTTTTTATCAGGTGACTTTAGTGTTTTTTCTTAGAGTAGGGGCATTTTAGCTACTAACAGAGTGTTCTTTGGGTTTTGAGGTTAAAATACCGGGAAATGATGCATTTTGTAGAATTACTCATACCTGAGAATATTAGGAATCTAATCATATGAGCGGATGTTGTGATGGTGGCTGTTCGGTAGATGCACTACGCGAAAACCGACAGAGAGTGACACTTAAAATTGTGCTGGTAATCAATGCAGTGATGTTTTTTGTCATTGCCACCGCAGCGCTTTATGGCCAATCGACGGCCCTGTTAGCCGACAGCCTCGATAATTTCGGCGATGCGTTGACCTACGCCCTGAGTTTATATGCGGTTACCCGAGGGGCAAATACCAAGGCAAGAGTGGCACTTTTCAAGGGCGTGCTGATTTTGGCCGCTGCGCTGGCTGTTGCTGCCCAGATTGTTTATAAACTTTTCGTGCCTGGCGTTCCGGTCTTTGAAATCATGGGATTATTCAGCCTGTTAGGCTTGGTCGCTAATTCAGCCTGCCTGTTCCTGCTTTGGCGGCATCGCAACGAAGATATCAATATGAATTCCGTTTGGGAATGTTCGCGCAACGACATAGCAACGAATATCTCAGTATTTGTAGCTGCAGGGGCTGTCTGGTTTTTTGATTCAGGTTGGCCTGATATGATTGTGGCCACTGTCCTGGTTATCTTTTTGCTGCGTTCAGCAGAGCGGGTTATTTCTTCGGCTTTAACAGAATTAAGAGCAGCCTAGATACTATCCGGGGAAGGTTGACCGATCTGAATTTCAACTATAGAGCAGCCAGAACAAGACTCCGCCAAGCGCCAATCGATAAATCACAAAAGGCAGCATGCCGATTTTTTCAATGAATTTTAGAAATAAGTGAATACATATATAGGCCGCAATAAAAGAGAGTATCAGGCCTATAGCCAGGTCTCCCCACGCCACATTTTCTCCCGAAATAACAAGTTTCAGCGTCGCCAGTGCACCTGACATCAGTATGGTTGGTATGGCTAAAAGAAAAGAGAATTTTGTAGCCGCTTCTCTTGTTAAACCGAGTAAAAGACCGGCCGTTAAAGTGATTCCCGATCTGGATGTTCCTGGTATTATCGCAATTGACTGAAATAAACCAACGATAAGCGCATCAATCCAGTTCATCGAATATTCATCACGTACACGCTGAGAATTATAATCGACTGCAAGTAACAGCAATCCAAAACCAACAGTCGTAATTGCAATAACAAAAGGTGACCGAAGGTCAGTAGCTACATGTTGATGAAATAAGAGGCCGACAAAAATGATGGGTAATGTTGCGATAATGACATGTCTGCCGAGTTGCCGTTCTTTTTTCAGCGTTTCATCGCCAAGCCTGATAAAACTTAACGAGATTAATCGTAGTTGACGGCGAAAATACAAAATTACCGCTAACAACGACCCAACATGCACAGCAATATCAAATGCCAGGCCCTGGTCACTGAATCCAAAAATATATGGAGCCAGGATCAGGTGTCCAGAACTCGAAATGGGTAAGAACTCAGTTATACCCTGAACAATTGCCAGTAATATTATCTGAATGAATTCCATAGTTGTCAGTTACGCTAATAATTTTGATTAAAATTCAATTCGGTTTCTGCCATTTTTCTTGGCGCGGTAGAGTAACTGGTCAGCTTTTTCCAGCAATGAGTTAACTGAATCCTGCTTGTTAAGTTCAGAGATACCAAAGCTTGCAGTGACATTGAAATCACTACTGTCAGACTTGAAATTAATTTTTTCAATCAAAATACGGTAACGCTCAATAATTTTGATAGCGTTTTCGAGTTGTTGTCCGGGTAGGAAAATACAGAATTCTTCGCCACCAAGACGCCCAAAACTGTCTTCACGTCGTAAACTTTCTGTGATTGCTTGGGCTATGCCTTTTAAAACATCGTCTCCGACCTTATGACCATAGGTGTCATTAACCTGTTTGAATTTGTCGACATCAAAAAATGCTAATGATAAGGGCAGTGAATGACGCTGACTTCTGGCGATTTCCTTATCTAGCATACTTAAAAAATGACGTCGGTTGGCAATGCCTGTTAGTTCATCAAAATGCGCTTGTTTTTCCAGTTGATGTTGAATTTCTATTAAACGTTTACGCATTTTGGAAATACGCGACATAGCATGGATTTTTGCCTGCAGAGTAATGCTGTTTACCGGTTTGGCGATGAAATCATCACCTCCGGATTCAATCCCCATGGCAATGTCATTAGGTGTGTTACGACCACTTAAAAAGATAATAGGCTGCCATTCGATGCCAATATCTGATTCCAGCGTGCGAATTTTGTTTGAGGTGGCGTAGCCGTCAAGTTCGGGCATGTTGACATCCATCAAAATAAGATCAATGTTGTCATTTCTATCTTTGATGCAGACTAAAGCTTCTTCGCCACTACCTGCTTCGATAATATTATGCCCAAACCTACCAAGAATAGCTGCGAGCAGCCGACGTTCGGTAACTGAATCATCAACGATCAAAATAGTCAGTGGCTCCCATTGAAGCCTGGAAGCGGACTCCATGGGCAGGGGCTTAATCGCTGAAATATTGTTTGACATTGCTATTCTCGATTTACACTATTCATTAATTTGATGATAGTTCAGCAATAGCTATGCCAAAAAAACAAAAAGCCAATTTTCGCTTTAAAACCAGTAGGTTAGGATTTATGTGCCGAGACAGGACATTTCATTATGAAGTCCAGTACTGAATATAAAGTAGACATTTGATAGTTTTTTGCATTTTGCAAAGCAAACTGCATTACCAAGACAGCTGGTTATCAGCTTGCTGGCCAGGCGCTTTTCTTTCGATAGATCGTGGAAGGGCTGACTTCAAGCAATGCGGCGGCCTTCGGTATGTTGCCGTCACAATAGGCAATGGCTTGTTCAATGGCTTCGCGTTCGACCAATGCCAAAGGCTTTATTGCACTTTGTTCAGCAGGTTTTTCTTCAGTAATACTTTGGGAAATAATGGTTTCTGGCTGACTGTTAGTCGAGTCGACCTGGGTTTCATGCGGTTGAGAATTTAAAGGGTGGGGCAGGTGTTCCAGTAACACCATGTCATTATCATGCAGCACTACGATATTGCGGATGACGTTTTGTAACTGGCGCACATTTCCTGGCCAGTCATAATGACGAAATACATGGGCTGCTTCATTACTGAAGCCGGTAAATGATTTGTTTTCCTCACGGGTAAATTTTTCCAGTAAATGCTGCGAAATTTCCAGGATGTCATCGCCGCGTTCATTTAAAGGAGGAAGATGAATCGGGATGACTTGGAGGCGATAGTAAAGGTCTTCACGGAAACGGCCGGCTTTGACCTCCTCGAGAGGGTCCTTGTTGGTAGCGCAGATAAAGCGGATATCAGTCGCTTCTTCCTTGGTGGCACCAACCTTTTGAAAACGACCTGTCTGAATAAAGCGAAGCAGCTTGGTTTGCAGGTCCATGTCCATCTCGGCGACTTCATCCAGAAACAATGTGCCGCCATTAGCTTGTGATGCCGCACCTTTGCGTTCACTGACTGCACCGGTAAATGCCCCCTTGGTGTGGCCGAAAATTTCACTTTCCATCAGGTCTCTTGGAATAGCGCCACAGTTCAGCGCAATGAAAGGCTCCTTGGTGCGGTTGCTTTGCTTATGAATTGCTTCAGCGCAGACTTCCTTGCCGGTGCCGCTTTCACCGGTGATGAAAACAGTGGCTTTGCTGGGAGCGGCAGAATCAATTATTCGATACACAGCCTGCATTGTCAGACTGCTGCCAATGAATCCATGGTAAGTATGACGGTCAAAAGTCAGCTTTAAGTCTTCAACATAATCTTCCAGGCGGGCCTGTTTAAGGGCATTGTTGACCGTAGTAGATAAGCGCTTGGAGTCAAAAGGTTTTTCCATAAAGTCGAGTGCGCCAAGTCGCATGACTTCCAAAACAGTATCGACCGCGTTGTTGGCCGTGATGACAATAACATGCGTAGGAAACTGTTCTTCCTTGATCCACTTCAGGATATCGAGACCATTAATGTCAGGTAGCCCAAGGTCCAGCAAGACCAGTTCAGGAGGGGTTTCTGCTATGAATTGTTTGCCTTCAGCACCGGTCGAGACAACATGAAGATCGATAGCCTCATTTTTTAGATATTGCTGGTAAAGATGAGAAAGTGAGGCGGTATCCTCAATCAGCAGGACTTTAGGCAAATTTTTGGACATTAAAATGAATTCTTGTTTTAGGAATAAGATTTATCTTGGACATCTTATCTCAGATTGCTTTGCAAATTGCAAAAAAATACAAGATTAATCAGGAGAATATTTATAGGCATTTGCAAATTGCTAAAGGTTTTTTACCAGGCGTAATGTATTCCAGCCGTTTTCATGGCTGATTTTAATATCGTCAATCAGTGATTGAATAATTTTCAGGCCACGACCGCTTTCTGCCAACAGACCAACATCATCCGGTGGGTTATCGAAACCGGGCTCAATGTCGCTGAACAAATCAGCAGCAATGGGTTTGCCCTGGTCTTTTATTTCTATTGTAACCGATTGATTTGAAATGGAAATAATGAACTTAATGTACTGTGTTTCATCCCATTCATAGGCATGTTCGATAATGTTGGTGACGGCTTCAGAAATGACTAATTCCAGTTCCATAGCAACGACTTCCGAGATACCTGCCTTAATAGCCTCACTGCGGAACATTTCACACAGCCTGGCAACGTTTTCAGGCTGACTCTTTATTATTGTTTCTGTCATAGGATGCTTTGTAGGCATATAGGCCTTATATCAAATAGTTTAGCGGATAAGCAAAAGCTGTGCCTTGATTGGAAAATGATGTTGGCACTGTATTTGCTCACAGTCAGTAACAGCACAATTACCTGGTGGACAAAATGCAAAATGCACTACAAATTGACTCGTTGACTGAACTGACTCCATCACACATCAACCGTGTCATGGTGGTTGACGATAGCCAGCCTGAAAATTTCCGTATGACAGCGATGCTGAAAAAAATGGGTTACGAGGTGTTGCAGGCCAGTGATGGTAACGAAGCGTTGCAACTGCTGCGAGAAAATAAAGTAGCCGTTGTCTTAAGCGACTGGGTTATGCCGGAAATGACAGGCCTTGAATTGTGTCAAAAGATCAGCCAGGAAAAGTTTGATCAGCCGTATTTCATTATGGTCAGTGGTCGGGATACCACAGCTGACCTGGTTGCCGGAATGAACGCGGGTGCGGATGATTTTATTGCCAAGCCATTCAACGGAGAAGAGTTGCTGGTTAGGCTCAAGGCGGGTCAAAGAACGATCAAAATGCGTTTTCAGCTTGAAAGCCAGTCGAGTGAATTACAGAAACA
>JARRJW010000030.1:3063-27163 GCA_037388785.1 Gammaproteobacteria bacterium | reverse complement strand
TTGAGACTCTGAAAATATGGGTATCGACGGCTATGGTTGGATGACCGAAAGCCGTATTTAAAACCACGTTGGCTGTTTTACGTCCGACACCGGGTAGCGCTTCCAGTGCTTTGCGGTCTTCAGGAACCTGTCCGTTGTATTTATCGACCAGAATTTGACAGGTTTTAATCACATTTTTGGCTTTACTGTTGAATAAGCCGATTGTCTTGATTGCATCTTTAAGTCTGGCTTCACCCAGCTTAAGTATTTTTTTCGGTGTGTTGGCTTGAGGGTAGAGCTTGGCTGTGGCCTTGTTGACGCCAACGTCAGTAGCCTGCGCTGAAAGAATCACTGCAATCAGTAATTCAAACGGGGTCTGGTAGTTCAGCTCGGTAGTCGGGTGCGGGTTTTCCTGTCTGAGACGCCTGAAAATCTCGGCTCTTTTCTGCTGGTTCATCCTTTAACTGGTTGCATTGGCTGCATTGGCTGATTCAGGCGAAACACTGACGGCTTTGTTTTTCTCAGCGCGTTGGTCAATGATGTTTTTAACCGCTATCAGCAAACCCAGCCCGATAAATGCACCCGGCGGTAAAATTGCGATCAGTGCGCCTTCAAAGTCATCGCCCAGTGAAAAGTATAGGTTTTTGGCAGCCTCACCAAACATCAGGTGCAGATCAGCAAACAAGGTACCCTGGCCAATCAGTTCGCGAGCAGCACCGAGGGTCACCAGGACCAGTAAAAAACCGCTACCCATGCTAATGCCATCGACCAGTGCAGGGACCACGTTATGCTTGGAAGCAAAGGCCTCGGCGCGACCAATAATAGTACAGTTGGTGACAATGAGCGGTATGAATATGCCAAGAATTTTGTAAAGTTCCGGGAACCAGGCGTGCATGGATAATTCCACTGTGGTGACGAACGAAGCAATGATCAATACGAAAACCGGCAGACGAATTTCCGGTCTGACAAAATTACGAATCAGGGAGATGCTGACATTGGATAACACCAGTACCATTAAAGTAGCCAGACCAAGCCCGAGGCCATTGACGGCTGAATTGGTGACAGCCAGTAACGGACACAGGCCCAGCAGGGCAACCAATGCCTGGTTGTTGTGCCATAAGCCGTTATTAACTATGTCTCGATAAGTTTCTGTCATGATGCCGTCTCTTTAGTGGATACATTATCAGCCTTTATCTTGAATAGCATCTCCTGGTTATCGCGGTAAAACAAAAGGGTGTTTTTCGCAGCTTTAACGATAGCGCGTGGCGTGATTGTCGCACCGGTAAACTGATCAAATTCCCCGCCATCGCGCTTAACTTTCCAGCGTGATTCTTGCGGAGACAGCAAAGATTTGCCGGCAAAACCAAGGATCCAGTCCGACTTTTCCTCATCTATTTTATCACCCAGCCCAGGTGTTTCCCGGTGGGAAACGACCTTGATGCCACCTAAAGTGCCATCCAATCTGACCGCAATCAGCAGATTGATAGTGCCACTGTAGCCATCAGGAGCGACTGACTCAAAAACAGCTGCAACCGGATGGTTATTTTTACGACCTATATAAACCTTGGTCTGTTTAGCGCCAAGCAGTTCCGGGTTGGAAACGTTGACAGTATCGGTAAGCATGTCATTGTCTATCTCATCAACCGGTATGAGCTGGTAAAGTTTTTCCAGCAATGCCCGCCGTTGATTCTCGGCAATACGTTCGACCGTGGCTTCGTGGGTAAATGCCACCAGCGCCGTGCCGATCACGGCAAAAAAGCCGAGTAACAGTGCCGCAACAATAACAGGGTGGCGGTTAATCATGCTTGGCCTTTTCGGTTTCTCCGAAAACCCTTGGCTGGGTATAGTAATCTATTGTTGGGGCGGCCATGTTCATCAGCAGTACAGAAAAGGCAACAGCATCCGGGTAGCCACCCCAGTTACGAATGATGAACACCAGCGCACCAATGGATGCACCGTAAATCAGTTGTCCCTTTTTCGTGGTGCAGGCAGATACCGGATCAGTGGCAATAAAAAATGCACCGAGCATGACGCCACCGCTGAAAATATGGAAAGCTGGGTAAGGATGTGTCGCAGGATCAATTACATAACTCATGCTACTCAGCACCAGTAACGATAACAGCATGGCAACCGGTATGTGCCAGCTGATCACTTTGCGGAAAAGCAGGTAAAGGCCACCTAGCAGGTACCAGTTGCTTACCCATTCCCAGCCCCTTCCACCGAAGTCCCCCCACAATGCAGACTGGCGGATTTCATCAATCATCTGGTTAAGATCAAGTCGGGTAAACATTTCATCCAGGGGTGTTGCACTGGATATCGCATCCCAGCTCAGTCCCGCTGGTAAACTGCCGGTGAAAATAACAGTGAGCGTCTGGATAAAATCGAGCGGATGCTCGTTCAGCATGATCGGTGGCAACCAGCTGGTCATATGTGAGGGCCAGGAAACCAGCAACAGGACGTAGGCTGCCATTGCCGGATTGAACGGGTTATAACCCAGACCACCATAGAGTTGTTTGACAATCACAATCGCAAAAATGGCACCGATCACGGTCAGCCACCACGGCAATAAAGGCGGAATGGCCAAGGCTAAAAGCACGGCAGTGACCACGGCAGAGAGATCGCTGATAACGGGCAAAACAGGGCGGTTACGAAGTTTCATTACCAGCGCTTCACTGCCAACGGCTGCAACTACAGCGATGAAGATATTAACCAGCACGCCCCAGCCGAAATACCAGACCATGGCAATGATTCCGGGTATCAGTGCCAGTAAGACTTCCAGCATGACTTTTTGCACGCTGTTAGGTTTAAAGGTATGTGGAGAGGTACTGGTGACAAACTTCATGATGGCCTTTTCTCCCGACGTTTGTCGACCGCTTCAATTTGTTTTTTCTGGGCCTCTGTCAGGCCTTCTGTGTTGGCTGGTTTAACACCGGCATCCATTAACTGTTTTTTCTTTTCAGCAACACGTTTCATCGCGGCTTCGATCGCAGCCTTCTGTGGGTCTTTCGAAGCACTGCCTTTGCCTGTGAGCGCATCTTTCTTTTTGCGAAGTTTTGCCTGTTTTTCTGCCTTGATACGTGCCAGGCGGGCTTCACGGAATTCATGACGGCGGCGCGCTATATCGGATTTGCGTTTTTCTTCTTCCCGGTCCCAGACTTCCGTTTTGGCAAACCGGTAGTACTGAACCAAGGGGATATGGGATGGACAGACATGGGCGCAGCAGCCGCATTCAATGCAGTCAAACAGGTTGTATTCCTGCACATTGTCAAAATCCTTGGCACGGGCAAACCAGTAAAGCTGTTGTGGTAGCAGGTTGGCCGGGCAGACACTGGCACATTTGCCACAGCGAATGCAGGCTATCGCCTCTGAGTTAGGTGGTGTATTTTCGTAAGTGGTAACAAGGATACAGTTGGTGCCCTTACTGGCCGGCAGATTATCATCGTTCAGGGTAAAGCCCATCATTGGCCCACCAAGGATCAGTTCCTTAACCGTTTTCTGGTAGCCGCCAGCCTGTTCAATCAGATAATTGATTGGGGTGCCGTTAGCCACGCGCATATTTTTTGGTTCTGCGACACCTTCGCCGGTAACGGTGACCAGACGGGAAATCAGCGGATGGCCCAGTTCAACAGCTTCATAGATGGCAAACAGGGTGGCAACGTTATGGCAGACCAGGCCGATATCGGCGGGAATGCCATGCCGGGGTACTTCCAGACCAGTAAGGATTTTTATCAGCTGTTTTTCACCGCCACTGGGATAAATCGTTGGAATTACAATAATCTCGATGTTTTCTGTCTCTGCTTGATCGATTGCAGCCTGCATTGCCTTGACCGCTTCGGGTTTGTTGTCCTCAATGCCAATCAGGCAGTGATCGGCCTGCAGTACGTGCAGGGTGATCAAAATTCCCTGCAGAATTTCATCCGCATGAGACTGCATCAGCGCATCATCACAGCTGATATAGGGTTCACATTCAGCAGCGTTCACAATCAGGGTTTGGATATCCTTGTTCGGGCCGGGATTGAGTTTGACACCGCTTGGAAAAGTTGCACCACCAAGACCAACGATACCGGCCCAGCGAATGCGTTCGCGTAATTCGGCTGCAGAGAAATCCTGAAAGGGTTGCATGGGTTCCGGTAAATCTGAATACCAGGCGTCTTTACCATCGGCTTCAATGGTAATACACAGATCCTTGAGACCTGATGGATGGGGTACAGCCTGCTGGTCAATTGCAATAACAGAACCGGATGTTGAAGCATGCAACGAAGCACTGACATAGTCTTTAGCCTGCGCAAGCAGTTGTCCTTTTTCCACTTTATCGCCTACGGCAACGATCACTTCCGGTGGTTCACCAATATGCTGTTGCAGTGGCATGATAACTTTTTCTGGTACCGGTACGCTGACGATTGGCGACTGCAAAGACATGGACTTATGATCTTCAAGGTGCAGACCGCCATGGAAATGCCAGAGTTTGCGTTTTGTTGAAAATGTTGACCCGTGGCTATGCATCACGAAGTTTCCTGAACCGACTGGTCATTTTGAGGGAAGGGCCATTTCCAGCCGGTAATACCGGTTTCGACGGGATGCATGTGAATGCATTCTACCGGACAGGGAGGGATACATAGCTCGCAGCCGGTGCATTCACTCTTTATTACCGTATGCATACTTTTAGCCGCACCCAAAATGGCATCAACCGGACAGGCCTGAATACACAGGGTGCAACCAATGCATTCCTCTTCAACAATGTAGGCAACAGACTTGGGTTTTTCGGCAGCCTCGGCATCTTCGAGTGTAACCGGGTCGCGACCGAGTAACTCTGAGAGAGCAATCATCGTGACTTCACCGCCCGGTGGGCACTTGTTGGCAATTTCACCCTCGGCGATGGCTTCAGCATAAGGCCGGCAGCCGGCATAGCCACATTGGCCGCACTGTGTCTGCGGCAGCAATGAATCGATCTGGTCAACTATGGGATCACCATCGACATGGAATTTAATCGAGGAATAACCCAGCAGTAAACCAAACAAAATGGCGAGCAGGGAGATTGTGATGATAGCCGTTATCATGTGTGATTTATTGACTTACCAGCCCGGCAAAACCCATAAATGCCATAGACATAATACCAGCAGTAATTAATGCAATGGCATTACCCTGGAAAGGGATTGGGACATCAGCAACTGCAACACGTTCACGAATAGCAGCAAACAATACCAGCACCAGAGAAAACCCTGCGGCTGCGCCAAAGCCATAGAGCGCTGATTCGATAAATCCATGTGACTCCTGGGTGTTAAGTAGAGCCACGCCCAGGACAGCACAGTTGGTGGTGATTAATGGCAGAAAGATTCCCAATACCTGGTAAAGCAACGGACTGGTTTTGTGCATCACCATTTCGGTAAACTGCACCACCACCGCAATTACCATAATGAATGCAATGGTACGCAGATATTCAATGCCCAGTGGAATCAGAAGGTATTCGTTGACGAGGTATGAACAGACCGATGACAGCGTTAAAACAAACGTGGTGGCCAGGCCCATGCCGGTAGCAGTTTCCAGTTTGCGGGAAACACCCATAAAAGGACACAGGCCCAGGAACTTCACCAGAACGAAGTTGTTTACCAGAATTGTGCTAACCAGTATGAGTGCGAATTCAGTCATTTCTGTTATGTTTCCAGCTAATTAGGCTACAAATCATAACACTGAATACTACTTTGCGTCCTTGATAAAGGTCGAGAAATTTGCTGGTATTAACCGTTTTTCGGTTAAGTTTTTACTTTACTTTCATGCCGGGCTGGGCACCTTCATGGGGCTCTAGAATATATAATTCTTTACCTCCGGGACCGGCGGCGAGGACCATCCCTTCAGAAACACCGAATTTCATTTTTCTCGGTGCCAGGTTGGCCACCATTACGGTGAGTTTGCCCTGCAGGTCTTCAGGGGCATAAGCCGACTTGATACCGGCAAAGACATTGCGGGTTTTTTCTTCACCAATATCCAGCGTCAGTTGCAACAGCCTGTCAGCCCCTTCAACATGCGCGGCTTGAACGATTTTTGCAATTCGCAGGTCAACCTTGGCAAAATCCTCGAAGCTGATGGTGTTACTGGCATGCTCGGTTTTGTCCGAGTCTTTTTCTTTCTCGGCTTTGCGGTTAGCTGTTGCCAACGATTCCATGTGCTGTTTGGAGTCTTCCAGCATGGCATCAATCCTGTCACGCTCGATACGGGTCATCAGTGGCTTGAACTTCGCAATTTCATGACCAGTCAGTGGTGTTGCCAAAACATCCCAGGTCAATGGCTCAATCTGTAGAAACTTCTCAGAAGCTTCGGCAGTTTGCGGCAGTATCGGGCGCAGGTAGCCAATCAGTAGCCTGAACAGGTTAATACCCATTGAACAGACAGCATGCAACTCTTTGTCTTTACCTTCTTCCTTGGCAATGACCCATGGCTTCTTTTCATCAATATACTGATTGGCCTTGTCAGCCAGAGCCATGATTTCGCGAACGGCGCGTGAGTATTCGCGGTTTTCATAATGTCCGGCAATCTTGTCACCAGCCTTGATGAATTCATCGAACAGCCCAGGTTCAGAAACCGATTCTGATAACTTGCCGGCAAATCGTTTCTTGATAAAACCGGCATTACGGCTGGCAATATTGACCACCTTGCCAACCAGGTCGGAGTTGACGCGCTGCTGAAAGTCTTCAAGGTTCAGGTCAATGTCATCTACACCGGAGCCGAGTTTGGCTGCAAAGTAATAGCGCAGATATTCCGGGTTTAGGTGATCCAGATAGGTACGGGCCATGATGAATGTGCCACGCGACTTGGACATCTTGGCACCATCAACGGTCAAAAAGCCGTGGGCAAAGACGCCGTCAGGCATGCGAAAATCAGCGCCATGCAGCATGGCTGGCCAGAACAGCGCATGGAAGTTAATAATGTCCTTGCCGATAAAATGATAGAGCTCGGTCTGGCTGTCTTTTGACCAGAATTCGTCAAAGTCGAGATCATCGTTTTTGTCAGCGAGGTTTTTGAAACTGGCAATGTATCCAATCGGTGCATCCAGCCAAACGTAAAAATACTTGTTGGGAGCATCTGGAATTTCGAAACCAAAATAAGTTGCATCGCGCGAAATATCCCAGTCTGACAGGCCGGCATCAAACCACTCGTTCATTTTGTTGGCCATTTCTTCCTGAACATGACCGGCCTTATGCCACTCTTTCAGCATTTCTTCGAAATCAGAAAGTTTGAAGAATAAATGCTCGGAGTCCTTTTCGATGGGAGTGGCACCAGAGACTGCAGAAACGGGATGTTTCAATTCTGTTGGCGAATAGGTAGCGCCGCAGGCCTCGCAATTATCGCCATACTGGTCATCAGCACCGCATTTTGGGCAAGTACCCTTAATGAAGCGGTCTGGCAGAAACATATTGGCTTCAGGATCATAGGCCTGAGAGATGGTTTTGCTGGCGATATGTCCCTTGTCGCGGTTAGTCAGATATATTCGATTGGCCATCTCCCGGTTTTCTTCAGAGTGAGTCGAGTGGTAATTATCGAAACCAATTGCGAAATCAGAAAAATCCCTGGTGTGTTCATTCCAGATGCGTTTTATTAACTGTTCTGGTTCAATCCCCTGTTTGCGGGCATGCAGCATGATCGGTGTGCCATGTGCGTCATCGGCACAAACGTACCAGCATTCGTGGCCGCGCATTTTCTGGAAACGGCTCCAGATGTCTGTCTGGATGTACTCAACCAGATGGCCAATATGAATGGGTCCGTTAGCATACGGCAGGGCACTGGTTATAAGAATTTTACGCGTTTTCTCTGACATGATGGTGAGTGGCTGAATTACAAAAGGTAATTATTTCATAAATGAAAACAGTTCGTCAGTGCTTAATGTCGGAAGTCAGAAATCTCCGGGGCGTTGGCTTAAGTTTGAATCAGTGAGCTCAAGCATGTATCGCGGTTTTTGAATTTTTTCGGTAAGAAATCATCATCGATCTATAAACCCAGTAAAACACTTGGGTATTTTTTTCAGGTTTTCGTGTAAACTTCTTTCCCAATTTTCGTAATAGACCCACTTACCGTGGACCGTAGGAGACTTTTGACGATGAGTGAACCAACTCGTGAAGTAATTGAAGAAGCGATTAAGTCATATATTGAACCACATATGGAAAAAGACCTTGTCTCTGCCAAGGCAATCGGCAATATCAATATCGATGGTGGCAAGGTAACCGTGGATGTCGTGATGGGGTTCCCTGTCAATACTGTCAAGGATGATATTGCCAATGCTGTTAAATCAGCGGTTGAAGCAGTTGATGGCGTCGATAGCTGTGATGTCAATATTTCCATTAAAGTAGTGGCTCACTCGGTACAGAAATCCCTGAAGCCCATTGATAACGTTAAAAATATTATCGCTGTAGCATCTGGTAAAGGTGGTGTAGGCAAATCCACTACCGCGGTTAACCTGGCTCTGGCACTGTCTCATGAAGGTGCGAAGGTAGGTATTCTTGATGCGGATATTTACGGTCCATCTCAGCCTCGCATGCTGGGAATTTCAGGTCAGCCTGAATCCAATGACGGCAAAACACTTGAGCCGATGAACAGTTATGACTTGCAGGCTATGTCTATCGGTTTTCTGATTGATGAAGAGACACCAATGATCTGGCGTGGTCCAATGGTAACCCAGGCCCTGGAACAGTTACTGAATGATACCAACTGGTCTGATCTGGATTACCTGATCATTGATTTGCCGCCTGGTACCGGCGACACGCAATTAACCCTGGCCCAGAAAGTACCTGTTTCCGGTGCTATCGTTGTGACAACGCCACAGGATATTGCATTGCTGGATGCGCGTAAGGGTTTCAAAATGTTTGAAAAGGTTGAAGTGCCGGTGTTGGGTATTGTTGAAAACATGAGTATTCATATTTGTTCCAACTGCGGCCATGAAGAACATATCTTTGGCGAAGGTGGTGGTGGCCGTATGGCTGAGCAGTATGGAGTGGATTTCCTGGGGGCTTTGCCTTTGGAAATGCGTATCCGTGAAGAAACCGATTCGGGCAAGCCCACGGTAGTTGCTGATCCGGATGCCCGTCCATCACAAATTTATTGTGAAATTGCCCGCAAGGCTGCAGCCAAACTGGCACTTCAGGGTAAGAACTATTCTTCCAAGTTTCCTAATATTGTTATCCAGAACAACTGATAGTTCACCAGGTTGTCTATTTGAAAGCCCGCTTATGCG
The DNA here is from genome assembly GCA_037388785.1 of Gammaproteobacteria bacterium. Lineage (GTDB taxonomy): Bacteria > Pseudomonadota > Gammaproteobacteria > Chromatiales > Chromatiaceae > JABDQZ01. The sequence goes on along the minus strand of JARRJW010000030.1, from coordinate 17,964 downwards.
GGCTTTTTTTGTTTAGCCTTGAGAAAACGCAGGAAGAATTCAAATAAAATCAGGCGTGAGGTTTGCACAAAAACAATCATTCCTTCAAGGATGATGATAAATGCGTGACCAATAATGAGAAAAACGATAAAGAAAAACGGATTATCGATCATGTAGGCAATTTCGTTGGCAGCATAGGATGAACCGGCATGGGCCAGCGCAAATGCACCGACACGTATAAATGAAATGGAATTCATCACCAGGCGAAGCTGACTTTCCAGAAGTGAGCCGGCACTATAACCGAGGCAGTACAATGGTGATTTTTTACAGGTTATCAGTGACCCGACAAAATACCATAGCAGTAACGGCAATGAAGCCCATAGCGCTTCTAACCAGAACAGGCTGACGATAAGATCGAGGTAAAGTAATAGAACGGCCATTTCCGTTAACAGCCATTTAACAAAGTCCCGGCGCCAGTAAGACTCTATGCCGGAAAACACTGAACCCAGTGTGATGATAATGGTGCCAAATATCATTGGTACAATAAGTACCTGCAAAGGGTTTTGCAAAGCATTGACCCAGAGAGGCTCAATGATGTCATGGTGACCAAAAACATCACCAAACAAAACACCAAAAGCACTGGCTGTTATTCCACAGGGAATCAGCATGCTAAATGCGGGTGCGCGTTTTTTCAGTAAAAAGCCTGCTACTAATAAAATCAGGCCATGGCCTAAATCTGGAAACATGTAACCAAATAACAGTGGAACGACAACAGCGAGGAGTGGAGAGGGATCAATTTCATCGCGATCAGGTGTGCCCAGCAGATTGACAAAAAAACTGAAGGGACGTATCCACCAGGGTTGATCGCAGCTGACTGGTGCCAGTTGGTCTTCAGGCTGATGAGCCAAGGTTATTTTGGCTTCTATACCGGCCTCGTTAAATGCCTTTTGCAATGAATCTGCTGAGTCTGCTGAAGTCCAACCCACCAGATGGCAAAGCTTATGGTCTTTGGATAGACCACAAAGATTGTTCAAAAACCAGCTTAAAAGCCTGACCTCAGCCAGGGCTTTTTTGATCTGTACTGAGTTCTGGTGAGCCTCAAGTTGATCAATCATGCTGTGACGTTTGGCAAACATTTCTCTCAGATGCTGATTGATTAGGTGAATCTTGTTGCCTTCAGCCTTTTCCAGCCAGCCCGGGATGTGAAATTCATGGCAGTTGACAAGGGTAGCCGTGGCGTCAATGGCATTGATATGTTCCGGTGTGCCCAGCACCAGTAAAAAGTCATGATCCGTGGTTTTGAAAACTCGAGTGAAAAATTCTTTTCCCGATGGATGGCTGAACTGGTCGGGAGGGCAACAGAATAATTTTTTGTAAAGAATATCGCTTGTTTTATCCAGCCATTTAAAATCGAGATCATGATCAGGTATTGCCATCAGTAATGACTTTAATTTTTTCAGCTCAATGATGGTTTTTTCGGTACGGGCCAGGTTTCGTTGCAGGCGCAACAGGTCAGCGCTCCATTTTCTTAACAGGGAGAGCGCCTCTTCCGAAAGTTGTTCAGGCGAATCATGATTGATGTCCGGCGCTATGAGTTTTTCCGGTAGAAATGCCTTGTGCTTGGCGGCTAAATGGTTAAAGGCTTTGACATTAGCCTGGATAAGCGAGGTGTCAATATTGGCGGATGACCACAGGTCATGCGAAAGTTCGACGATGCCGGTATTGGCAAGTGTTTGAATCGCAAAAACGGTTTGATTCCTTGGGGTATAGGTTTCAAACCAGGCAGCCTGGGAGGGTCTGAATGTCATCCTGTTGTTTTAAACCATTAAAAAAGGGGTATCAAATCATACCCCTTTTAGTGTCAGGCTAAAGCCTTATTCATTACTGGGCTGATTCTTCCTGCTCGGGTGGCAACCCTGCCGCGATACGGAAGGTTTTCTCTCCGACACTCAGACAACCCAGTGGCACAACCAACAGTGTTAGTGCCGTGGATACGAACACACCGAACAGCAGTGAGATGGCCATACCCTGGAAAATCGGGTCAGTCAGGATAACTGCCGAACCACCTACCAGTGCCAGTGCGGTAATGATGATAGGCCTTGTTCTGGCCATGGCCGCAATGATCACTGCATCGTAGAGTTCCTTGCCTTCGCGCATCAGCACAATGGTAAAGTCCACCAGAAGGATGGAGTTACGTACAATGATACCGGCGAGGGCAATCCATCCGATCATCGATGTTGCGGTAAAGTCTGCCCCAAAAATCATGTGGCCGGGAACAATCCCCAGTAGCGTCAACGGAATTGGCGCCATGATGACAGCCGGGATGATGAAGTTGCCAAACTGCCATACGACAAGCATATAGATCGCGATCAGTGCTATGCCGTAGGCCATACCCATGTCACGGAATGTTTCAAAGGTAACCGTCCATTCGCCGGACCATTCAAAACCTGATTGCGCATCATTCTCAGGTGCGCCGGTATAGTTACCTGAAATGGTTTTACCATCCGGAGTGGTGTATGACTGTAGTTTTTCATCAACATCCAGCTGAGCATAAACCGGTGCAGCAAGACGTCCCTTGGCATCACCGACGACAAACTCAACCGGACGCAGGTCTTTCTTGAAAATCATGTCTTCACGTTTGTATTCAACAAACTTGCCTAGAGAACCCAGAGGTACTGTCTGCTTCATCATGTTCATGATCGGCAGGTCATGCAGGTTATCCAGGTTGGCACGCTTTGACAGCGGTACCTGCAGCAGAATATAGGTTGGCTCGTGAACGCCTTTCTGTTTCAGGTCACCGACTTTGAATTCACCCATGGCCATGGCCAGGTGCTTGTTGATGGTATCAATCGAGACGCCATTAAGAGCAGCTTTTTCAGTATCAATTTCAAAACGCCATGCCGTCATCGGTTCACGCATCAGTGTCTGTTCTTCGCCGATGAATTCAGATTCAGCAAAAATGTTTTTCAGATCACGTGCAACCTGGCGACGGGTGTTGGCATCAGGGCCATGAACTTCTGCGACAATGGTTTGCAGAACCGGTGGTCCGGGTGGCATTTCGACTACGGTTACCCCGGCGCCATCAAACTGCTTGATACCGGATTCATCAATCATAGGTTGAAGCGCTTCGCGAACAGCGACGGCAATTTCATGGCTGCTTCGGCTTCTTTCGCCTTTATCTGTCAGGATAACCTGTATCTGTGCCTGCCAGGGAAACATTCTCAGGTAGTAATGTCGCACCAGGCCATTGAAGTCAAACGGTATGGATGTACCGACATAGGACTGAACGGAAACGACTTCAGGAAAGCTTTTAACGACTTCGGCAACGTCGTTGGTAAAACTGGCTGTTTCCGGCAATGCCGTACCAGATGGCATATCGATAGCTATCTGGAACTCAGCCTTGTTGTCGAAAGGCAGCATTTTGACGGTAACATTGGTAGTGTAAAACATCAGGCAGGATACGAAGAAGGCAGCAATAATTCCGTACAGGAATATCTTGCCCTTTTTGCGGTTTTTAAACATGCCACCGATAGATTTGTGGTACATGCCCTCGAGTTTTTTGGCAAATTTGTGTTCGTCCTCTTCCAGTTTTTTCAACTGATCCATGGTCGGTATAATGCGCATTGCCAGCCATGGCGCAAATACCAGGGCAGCAAACAGCGAGAAAACCATGGCAACAGAGCCCAGCGCGGGAATGGGTTCCATGTAAGGTCCCATCATACCGCTGACAAAGCCCATTGGTAACAAGGCGGCAACAACGGTATAGGTGGCCAGTACGGTCGGGTTACCGACTTCACGCACTGCATCAATCGAAACATCAGTATCCGGTGAGCCATGCATCAGCCATCTTCGATAGATGTTCTCAACGATTACAATGGCATTATCGACCAGGAAGCCGATGGAGAAGATCAGTGCAAACAGTGATACACGGTTGATACTGTAGCCCATGAACATGGAAGAAAATACCGTAATAACCAGTACCACGGGTATGGTCAGGAAAACCACCATGGCCGGTTTGAAGCCCATGAACCACCAAACCAGGGCAACCACCACGGCGGTGGCAAAGACAAGTTTGAACAGCAGGGCGTTTACCTTGTCATTGGCGGTCTTACCGTAATCACGTGTAACTTCGATATGAACGTTGTCTGGAATGACATAGCCTTTGAGTTTTTCAATTTCATCCATGACAGCATTGACCACTTCAACACCGTTGGCGCCTTTTTGCTTGGCGACAGCCAGGGTGACAGCCTGGGCATTGGAAACCGGTTCACCTGAATAGGCAGGTCCACTGGAGAAGTTGACAATTTGACGAGACTCTTCCGGGCCTTCTGTCACGGTGGCAACATCTGTCAGGTAGATGGGCTTGCCCTGATGGTTGCCAACGACCAGTTTCTTGACGTCATCAATAGTCCGCAGAAAAGCACCGGTTTCAACAAATGACCAGTTGCCACTGCTTTCAGTCGAACCCACGGTTTGTTCGGTATTGAACCCCTGAATGGACATGGCCAGTTGACCCATGCTGAGGTTGTAACCGGATAAACGCTCAGGTTTGACATCAATACGTATTTGGGTGGCCCGACCACCAGATATGAAAGAATTACCCGTTTTGGGTACCTGTTTAACGCGTTGCTGAACATTGGTCACCAACGTTCTAAGTGCTGCATCGTCCAGGTCTTTTGACCAGAAGGTGAGCGTCAGCACGGGTACATCATCAATCTCCTTAGGTTTCATCATTGCAGGTTCTGCACCGGGTGGCAGGAGATCCTTGTTTGATTGAAGCTTGTCATTGGTGCGCACTATCGCGGTTTCCATGTCCTCACCGACATGGTATTCCATTGTAATTATGCCCATTTCCTTGTCACTGACAGAATATACGTGCTTAACGCCTGGAATTTCACTCAGAATTCTTTCCTGCGGACCAACCAGTAATTTGGAGACTTCCTCGGCGGATGCGCCGGGCATACGGTAGAAAATATCAATCATTGGTACCGATATCTCGGGGTCTTCCTGACGCGGGGTTGCGATCAGGCCGTATATACCCAGAAGCATCATTGCAGCAAAAATCAGGGGAGAAAGAGGTGAGTGAATAAAAGATTTGGCGAGGTTTCCGGCAAAGCCAAGTTCGGTCTCAGCATTAACATTATTGGCTGTTTTATCGCGTTCGTTATGAGAATCACTCATGGTCAGTGTCCTAAATAATTTGGTTAAGCTTGAACAAACCGGGGCTGAAACCAGCCCCGGAAAAAACTAAAACAAGATACTTATCAGGCGCCTGGCTGGAAACCGGCAGCAGGTTTGGCGAGAATCTGATCGCCAACTTTGATACCACCACTAATAATAGACACTTTTCCATCAGCGGTACGCTCGCCAATACGAATCAAGCGAAGCTTGGGGTTACCCTGCTCATCCAGAATAAAGACACCGGGCAGGCTGGTCGTCCAGACGATGGCTGACTCGGGTACAACCGGCAATGAACGGTTAGCTTTGTATGGGTCTGGGATCATGACTTCAGCATACATACCTGAGCGGGCAGCGGATGAGTCGATCAGGTCAAATTTTACCGTAGTGGTATGACCACCCATATCGGCTGATGGATATATACGTTCGACTACAGCAGGAACCAGTTGGGTGCTGCCATCAAGACGGGCATTGACCTGGGCACCTTCTGTGATCATACCCAACAGATTGGAGGGTACTTCGACCTGGATCTGAAGCTTGGTGATATCTGCAAAGCTCACTAAAGGCATTCCTGGTTGAACAATGTCTCCCACTTCGATCATTTTTTTCAGGATTACACCGTCAAAAGGCGCAATGCTGACAGCATTTACCAGGTTTGCATCAATTTCTTCAATAGCTGCCAGTGCCTGTTGCATCTGGTTACGGGCAGTATCAACCTGTACATTCATGCCGTAAAGATTGGAATGACGCTCGTAGTCAGGATCACCTTCACCTGTGAAGGAACGAATTGGGTCAGAAAAGACGCTAAACATACTTGGGGCACCACCCAGCATAGAGTTAGCCTGCGAATTGGGAGAAAGTCTTTCCCTGTTGAACTGAACCATGGCATTACGGTAACCCGCCTCTGCGCTCCAGTACTGGGTTTCCGCCTGACGACGCTTGGCCATCAGAGCATCGGTATCCAGAGATACCAGAATATCGCCTTTCTTGAATTCGTCGCCTTCTTCACCGGCAATAAATTTGACATCACCCGGCATCTGGGCAGACAGGTTGACCGTTTTGATGAGAATCTTGTTCATAGTTCGTGATACTCCTTTGGGTTCACATGTCATGCCTTACATTTAATAGCAACACAATATCATAAAATATTAATATAGTATAGGTTTTTCTTATCAGGTGATTGATCCATAAAAAAATTTATAGGTAAAATCTCTTAAATTCAGCTAATGACAATCTTCCGCTTTTTTTATTTTGGTAATAACTAAGCATAGCAACTCATGGTGATTTCGATAGCAGGCGATTTAGCACTTTTTGGAAAAAGCCGCCGGGTGCGACTGTGACACCTGCATTATCAATATTAATGTCAGCAACCTGATAAGCTTTGTGCTCAATGCCGGCTTCATCGTACATCTGGTACGAAAGTTCAATATCCTCTTTCCAGCGTGACAGGAAATCATCGCTTGGCGAAAGGAAAACAATGCGGCTGACTTCTTCCTGAACGAGCTTTGACGCACAGCGCGGACAGGGTGGGTGGGTAACGTATACGGTGCAGCCGGTCAGATCCCTTTTGGCAAAGATCATCGCGTTTTCTTCGGCATGAATGGTGAGATTAAGCTTGCAGTTACGGTCTTCCAGTCTTTCCGGCGTATCGTTAACGCCTGCGGCAAAACCGTTGTATCCGAGTGAAACGATGCGATTTCCGTCAGTGATGACAGCTCCGACCTGGGAAGAGGGGTCTTTGCTCCAGCTTGATATGTGTGCTGCCAGTCCGAGGAAGCGGGTATCCCATTTTATGCTCATGGGTTTGGTCCCGAAGGGTAAAAAACTAATAAAGCACATCATATAGTGGGCGGGGAGTGCTTTCAATACTTTATGATGTGCTTTTTGTGATTGTTGATCAGCTGTATGAATTGCCTTTTTCAGGGCGTTCAAGCCTTCCCTGGGCACTATGCTTCCGGGCTTCGTGCCCTACAGAAGCCTGAAAAAATAATTAATACAACTTCTTGCAGTGACGGGTTCAACATAATGCATAAGCAGCGTGCTTTGAAGAGTGGCAGATTAGTCAAGCAGGTACGGCTTCTGTAATTTTTGATTATCCATGAGGACTGAACCATCATCGGTCATGGAAATGCGACCAGAGGCAAGCCATTCAATCGCCAGGGGATAAATCTGGTGCTCTTTTTCGAGTACCCGGGCAGCCAGGGATTCGGAAGTATCATTGGCCAAAACCGGCACCTCGGCCTGAATGATGAGCGGGCCGCTGTCGAGGTCTGGTGTGACAAAATGTACCGTGGCACCATGGCGTTCATCGCCTGCATCAATCGCTTTCTGATGAGTGTTCAGCCCCTTGTACTTGGGTAGCAGCGAAGGGTGAATGTTGAGCATTTTACCAAGATAGGTATTGACGAATTCATCGGTAAGAATTCGCATAAAACCGGCCAGCACAATGATTTCCGGGTGATAGGAATCAATCAGTTCATGCAACGCAAAATCATAACTTTCACGATCAGGAAAATTTTTATGGTCTAAAACCGCGGTTGGGATGCTTGCTTTTTTTGCCCGTTCAAGTCCTTTGACACCCTCAATATTACTGATGACAGCAACAATTTCAGCTGGATAGTCAGGATTACTGGTGGCATCAATAATGGCCTGCAGGTTGCTGCCACTGCCAGAAACCAGTACGACCAGGGGAACCCTTTGCTTTGTCATCGCTACTGGTATTTAACGCTGGGTGTTTTATCTTCAGCGGCTTCAATTGAACCTAGCACCGATACGACCTCTCCATGCTGCTGCAGGATATCGATGGCCTGGTCCTTATCTTCATGCGACACGCAAACAACCATGCCGATGCCGCAATTAAACGTTCTGAGCATTTCCTGTTCTTTGATATTGCCATTTTCCTGTAGCCAGTTGAAAACTTCAGGACGTGACCAGCTGGAAAGGTCAATCTGGGCAGTTGTGAATTCCGGTAAAACCCTTGGCAGGTTTTCAGTCAGGCCGCCGCCGGTGATATGAGCAAAAGCATGTGGGCGGATCTGTTTTAATAAAGCCAGCAAAGATTTCACATACAGTCTCGTCGGTGCCAGCAGGGCCTCGCCGAGAGTGGAATTTTCAAAAGGCTGACCCAGGTCAGCATTGCTGACTTCCAGTACTTTTCGAATCAGCGAATAGCCGTTGGAGTGGGGGCCTGAGGATGCCAGGCCCAGTAGAATATCACCCGCTTTGACCGTTTCCGGTTGAATGATCTGGTCTTTTTCAACAATGCCCACAGCAAAACCGGCCAGGTCATAATCTTCGTCTGCATACATGCCAGGCATTTCTGCAGTTTCTCCACCGGTCAATGCGCAACCTGATAACTCACAGCCTTTGGCAATGCCGGAAATTACATCTGCAGCTGTTTCCAGTTCAAGATGGCCAGTGGCATAGTAATCGAGGAAAAACAGCGGCTCGGCACCGGTCACGACAATATCGTTGACACACATGGCGACTAAATCAATGCCGATGGTGTCATGTTTTTTCATTTCCAGGGCCAGTTTGAGCTTGGTGCCAACACCATCTGTGCCGGAAACCAGAACCGGGTTTTTATATTGATTCACCGGAAGTTCGAATAATGCACCAAAACCACCCAAACCGGTCAAAACGCCTGGACGAAATGTGTTCTTGACGATGGGCTTGATTTTCTCAATGAGTGAATTGCCCGCATCAATGTCCACACCTGCATCACGGTAACTTAATGATGAATTGCTGTCTTTATTCATAATGGTGATGATTCCGGTTAAATATTACTGGCGAGGATTTTAACACCACTGGCTTATCCTTTGTTCAATTTATACAATGTTAAAAGTTAATATTCCTGGTGCAAGCCATATCTTATTTAGGTACTGAATTTATGCTGAAAAAAATCATCTGGTTAGTTGCCCTGTTACCGCTGAACGTCATTGCTGTAGAAGTCAGCGGTCTTTACCAGGCAGAAATTGAAGTGGCCGACCAGGGGCAGGAAGAACGCAGCCGGGCAATCGTCGACGGTTTCAAACAGGTTGTGGTCAAGATAACCGGAAGTCGCTCAGCGGCTGCCAATTCAACAGTGAGGTCTGCAGCTGCTGGTTCCGGGCGTTACGTTCAGCAATACCGTTATCAATTAAAATCCATTGAATCAGGTGCTGACTCTCCGGAAGAGAAAACTTTTATTCAGATGAGCTTTGACAGAATTGCGGTAAATCAGCTACTGAGAAATGCAGGCTTGCCTGTTTGGGGCAGTCAGCGACCACAGACACTGGCATGGGTGGGGGTCGAATCCAATGGCCAACGCAGGCTGCTTCGGCCTGAATCTGATCAGCAACTGATTAGCCAGTTACAGCAGCAGGCTTTTAATCGCGGTATCTCAATCATGTTGCCATTGATGGATCTTGAAGATCAGTCAGCTCTTACCGTTAGCGATTTATGGGGATCATTCGATACACCGGTACAGCCTGATGAAAACCGTCGCTGGGAACATCAGGGCAGTCGGCTTATAGATGTTACCCGTGAAGGCATTAACGATATCGCCGATGCATTGGCCCTGCGCTTTGCGCCAGCTGGTGGCAATCAGTCAGAAATGGTGACAATGCAGGTTGAAAATATTAACAGTTTTGCTGAACTTGCCCGAGTTCAGAAAATGCTGACTAATTCAGCGGCGGTCGATGATTTTGAACTTCGTTCAGCCAGGCAGGATAAGGTCATTTTTGCCATGACATTGCGAGGTGGCCTGGATGCTTTTGCGCAGGCCATGACAATAACGGGTGTTTTGGCAAAGGCTCAACCGTCTATTTTTGACAGGCCTGATGCAGCGACATCATCTTCCCTGTCTTCATCTACGTTGTCTTCGGGCGCAAATACCGGCAACCCTGCGGGTGTTACCGGGCAGAACTTATCGAATGACATGTCCGTTATGGAACAGGATATTCAACTTTTCTACCGTTTGCTCTGATGAATCTGCAAGCAAAAGATATCCCTAATATCATCAGTTTCCTCAGGCTGCTGATTACCGTACCGGTGATATGGGCATTGCTGGAAGAGGAGTTCTTGATTGCCTTGATCCTGTTCTTTGTTGCCGGTGTCTCCGATGGGGTTGACGGCTTTTTGGCCAAGCGAATGCATTGGCAAAGCCGACTTGGCGGCTTGCTTGACCCTCTGGCTGATAAAGCGCTGCTGGTTTCATCCATTCTTTGTCTTGGCGGTCTGGGGGTTTTGCCTTCCTGGTTGGTGGCACTGGTTATTCTTCGGGATGTCATTATTGTTACCGGTGCCCTGGTTTATTCAATGCAGATTGAACAACTTAATGCGGAACCCAGTCTAATCAGTAAACTCAATACGTTTTTACAAATTGTCCTGGTGTTGGTTTTTGTGGTTAATCACGGTCTTTATTCTTTGCCGGCTTGGATGCTGGATGGCTTGATATGGTCAGTGGCTGTAACCACCGGTCTGAGTGGAATTGCCTATGTCATTGAATGGTCGAGACGGGCTATTACCAAGTCGCATGCCAATGATGCCTGAACCCAGTTTTCCGGATCCCGTTTTTCCTGGTCTCAGTTTTCCAATACTGATTTAACAAAGGGTACTGTGAGCTTTCTCTTCGCAGCCATAGAAGCTCTCTCCAGCAGGTCAAGTGTTTGCAGTAGCTTGTTCATCGTGCGGCTATGGTGCGTAAGCAGGTAGTTGATGGTTTCTGAGGGTAAGGGCATGCCCAGTTTGACAGCTCTTGTTTGCAGAATCTGGCTTTTATCCTGATCGTTTAAAGCTTTTATAAATATTGTAATTCCCCAGGCCAGTCTTGATTTTAAATCTTTCAGTACGATGTTCAGGTTGGCAGGTGAGTTGTTGCCTGAAATAACCAGTTGATGATTGCGGTTGACAATATTGTTGTAAAGATTAAATAAAGCCAGTTCCCAGTCAGGCTTGCCTGCAATGGCATCTATATCATCGATGCAAACGATGTCAGCTTCTTCAAGGCTTTGAAGCAACGCTTCAATGGCTCGATAGATCTCTGGTTTCTGGGGTGAAACAAAGTCATCGAAATCGGCTTTTACCGGCAGTTTCAGTTCTAAAGGTATCTGCATGTCTAAAATGTTCGAACCCGGGAGTGCCAACGTCGGCAGGCCATTAAAATGCCAGCTTTGTTGCCAGATTAGCGAGTCTTGCTCCCAGGGCGCGACAAAGCTTTTTTTCATCGTCGGTCAATGGCAGGTTACTTTCCGGTCCAGCCAGATGCGAGGGGCCATAAGGTGTGCCGCCGGCAGTGGTTGAGAGTAGTGCAGTTTCCGAATAGGGCAGGCCGGTGATGATCATGCCATGGTGCATCAGTGGCAACATCATGCTTAATAAAGTGGATTCCTGGCCGCCATGCAGCGAGGAAGCCGAGGTGAAAACACCGGCAGGCTTTCCAGCAAGCGCACCTGAGAGCCACTGGGATGAAGTGCTGTCGAGGAAATATTTCATGGCACTGGCCATGTTGCCAAAACGTGTCGGGCTGCCTAAAGCCAGTCCGGCACAGTTTTCAAGTTCCTGCTGGGTTACGTAGGGTGCTCCGGAAGGCGGTATGCTATCTTCAACGGCTTCGCTTTTAGCTGATACAGCCGGTACGGTTCGTAACATGGCTTCCATATCAGGCGTTTCCTCGATACCTCTTGCCACCAGTTTAGCCATTTCGGCGGTTGCACCATGAGTGCTGTAATAAAGAACCAGAATATAAGACATTACAAGATATCCAGAACCTGTTCAGGCGGTCTGCCAATTTTGGCTTTACCATCCTTGATCACGATCGGGCGTTCAATCAGCTTGGGATGATTAACCATGGCATCAATAATCTGCTGATCAGACAGGCTGGTATCAGCAAGATTGGCTTCCTTGTATTCTTTTTCGCCCTTGCGTAACAATTGACGCGGAGAAATGTTCAGCATTTTAAGCACCTTCTTTAATTCTGCTGCACTCGGAGGTGTTTTAAGATACTCGATAATCTCGATCTCCTGGTTGTTGTCTTCAAGCAGTTGCAGGGTTTGTCTGGATTTGCTGCAGCGGGGATTGTGAAATATCTGGGTTGTCATGGATTGTATCGGTCAACTTGTCTACGATTAATAATGATATTGTAAACAGCTTATGGCCACTATGGTAGTAATGCCGAGTGAAACGGGAGTTAAAAAAATGCGCGTATCCGAGCTTGACGTTCAGCTCATGTACCAGCACACGCTGTCTTTTCTGAAGTTACTGTTGGCGCGGTTCATGGCTAATAACAGTTTGCAGAATGCTGCCGCAATGACCTATACCACACTGTTGTCCCTGGTGCCGCTGATTGCCGTGATGATTTCGGTTTTTTCTGTTTTTCCGATTGCAGACAAGGTCAGTGAAGAGATGCAGAGTTTTGTTTTTGAGAATTTTGTACCGGCTTCAGGTGATGTGCTGCAAACCTACCTGGAAGAATTTACCGGTAAGGCGGCGACGATGACTGGCACCAGTTTTGTTTTTCTGGTGATAGTTGCAGTAATGCTGATGGCCAGCATTGATCAGGCGTTTAATCGTATCTGGCGGGTTAAGCGTAAGCGTGGCCTGATGAAAATGTTCATGGTTTACTGGTCGGTAATATCGCTGGGTCCTATCCTGATAGCCCTGAGTATTGCAGTGACTTCCTACCTTATTTCGCTACCGCTTTTAAATGAGTCTGGTATGTTTGAACCCGCTGGAAAATTGCTCTCGTTTGCACCTGTGCTGGTTTCTTCATTGTCATTTATGTTCATGTATGCGGTCATACCCAATCGCCCGGTACCGGTTAAGCATGCATTTGCCGGCGGCCTGGTGGCAGCCATTATGTTCGAACTGGCGAAGCGCGGCTTTGGTTTTTATGTCACTAACTTCCCTTCCTATGAAGCCATTTATGGTGCGTTGGCTACGGTACCGATTTTTCTCGTATGGTTATACCTTTCCTGGCTGGTTACCCTGCTTGGTGCAGAGTTCACATACTGCCTGAATATTTATCGGCACCAGAAAAATGTTACCGAATGGCAGGGTGATAAACTGCTGGATGTGCTGCAAGTGGTTGCTCGCCTGTGGCAGGCTCAACAATCAGGTCAGACGGTGTCTTTGCAACAGCTTGTTGACGAGGTGGAGGGATATGCCGAAGAAAACATGGAAAACCTGTTATTCAAACTGCAAAAGTCACGGCTGGTTCTTAATACCGTTAAATATGAATGGGCACTGGGACGTGATTTGTCGCATTTTTCACTGGCAGAATTGTATCGCTTAAGGCCATTTATCTTGCCTTCCCAGGAGGAACTCGATGATTACGACGGCCCAGCCAGAGATAGTCTTGTTCCGCTTTTGGCAAAAATCAATGTTCTTTAAGTACTTCTTCGGCTTTGTCGTTATCGACCTGGCAGGTGCCAGCTGCCTGGTGACCGCCACCGCCATATTTCAGCATCAGCTCGCCGACATTGGTTTTAGAGCTGCGGTCAAAGATTGACTTGCCGGTGGCAAAAACGGTGTTCTGTTTTTCCCGGCCCCACATGACATGAATGGAAATATTGCAATCAGGATACAGTGCGTAAATGATAAAGCGGTTACCGGCATGGATTGTTTCTTCGTTGCGCAGGTCCAGCACAACGAGGTTGTCATGAACAGTCGAACAACGCTGAATCTGGGCCTTGAACTTGTCTGACTGTTCGTTGTAAAGGTCGATGCGTTCGATGACATCGGGTAACTGCATGATTTCAGTAATCGTGTGATTTTTGCAGTAATCAATCAGGTCCATCATCAGGTTGTAGTTGGAGATCCTGAACTCCCTGAAACGTCCCAGCCCGGTGCGGGCATCCATAAGAAAATTAAGCAGGTCCCAGTCAGTCGGGTTGAGTACCTGTTCCTTGCTGAACTGGGCGGAGTCACCGCGGTCAACCGCTTCCATCATTTCGTCCCAGTCCGCAGGGAAGGCTTCATGGCCGCCGTAATGCTTCCAGACCACCCGGGCCGCAGAGGGTGCATCAGGGTCAATGATGTGGTTGTCTCGATCACCTTCATTTCTGATGGTTTCAGAGAGGTGGTGGTCAAAGGCCAGATGCACGCCGTGAACATAAGGCAGGTTGGTGGTGATATCCCTGTCGTTGACTTCAACAGAACCGTCCTGCATATCCTTGGGATGAACAAATTTAATGTCATCAATCAGATCAAGATATTTTAACAGGACGGCGCAAACCAGCCCATCGAAATCACTGCGTGTAATCAGGCGGAACTGTTCAGACATGAATTACCTCTCATAAGATGGTGGAATAATGAATTTTTTTGAAAATTATTGTCTACCCATTATAGGCATAAAATTAGAAGATTACCCGATCAGGGCCGCGGGTGATTTAGATTACTTACAATGATTGATTTCATAGAGTATTAGCGTTTAAATTCGCTCGTAACAGCAAACTTGAACCATTGAAGGACATTATGCGTATTACCCAACTATTTCTGATGGCACTTTTATCATTCTCGCTGTCTGTCAGTGCGCAGACTCGCGATCCGCTTCAACATTTTTTCTACGCATCGTTTGGAGACCTTTCGGAAGAGGTTCTCAATGCCAGGGACGCAGGTCAGAAAGGTGTTATGCTGATGTTCGAAGAGGATGATTGCCCCTTTTGCGCCCGCATGAAGAAAACGATCCTCAACAGGGTTGATGTACAGGAATATTATCGGGCGAATTTACGTCCCATTTTGATCGACAAGGAACTGACTGACGAA
>JARRJW010000030.1:0-2996 GCA_037388785.1 Gammaproteobacteria bacterium | reverse complement strand
GTTATTTCTGGTATTCGATCTTGATGGCAACCTGATGAAGCGTGGTCGCTACACCGGGGCCATGACCAGTGTTGAAGAATTCATGCAGTTTGGAAAGTTTTTTTCCGAGGGTATTAATAACCAGATGAGTTTTACCCGGTACAAAAGATCTCTGAAAGACTGATTTATCAGTGCGTATTAAACTCTCAATTTATATTGCAGGCTTTTGTCTGCTCTATCAGGCGGCTGCCGTTGCCGAGGCTTTGCCTACTCCGCTTACATTGGAAAAAGCTCTCGAAGTGGCCGAGCAGCATCCAGCGATAAAATTATCCGAAAGTCAGCTTGAAGCCAGCCGGGCAGATGCTGCAGCTATTGAGGCTGAGTCTGGACTGAAAATTATGGCCGAGGGCTACCTGACCTGGATTGAACCTGCCGATATTGCTATTCGTCGAGGCAATAATGACAGCAAGGCAATTCTTTCAGCCAGCAAACGGCTTTATGATTTTGGTTATAGTGCCTCACGCGAAGAAGCGGCCTCTGAAACAGTCAAGTCCCGTGAATTATTCAACATTGACCAGAGAATGAAGCACCTCATTGAGGTCATGGAAATGTTTTATACGGTATTGATAGCTGATAAGGACTATGTGCTGAAAAATGAAGAAATGACCATGGCATTTCTGGATTATGACAAGGCCAGAGATCGGCACGAGCTTGGCACTGTGTCTGATGTGGATTTACTGGGTCTGGAAACCGCATACCGGGAATTGCTACAGGAACGAAAACTGGTAGAGCAACAACAGCGGCTATCGAGAATACAGTTGGCAAGCCTGATGAACAGGCCTGAGGAACTACCTTCGCGTTTATTGAAACCTGAGGTCGACTGGAAAAAACCGCTGCCGGATCTTGAAACCGTTATTGACGAGGCATTGGCAAATAATGCTGCTTTGCAGGCAGCCCAGTCAGCACTTGCGGCAGCTCAGCAACAGGCTAAAGCCTCTGAGTATGCGGGTAACCCGGTTATCAGGGGTGAAATGACGCTAGGCGAATATGAGCGTGAAACTGCTTCAACGCACAAGGCGTCGGCAGGGTTGGTGCTTGAAGTGCCTCTTTACACGGGGGGTAGTGTTGCTGCTGAAAAGGCCAAAGCGAATGCCATGGTTATGGAAAAACAGGCGCAATTAAGGGCAATGGAACTGTCTATCCGCAAGCAGGCTGCAGAACAGCTGTTTTTGCTTGAATCCATGAAAGCTGACCTGGAGGCTTTGCAGATCAGCGAAGAATATGGAGAACTTTACCTGGATAAAAACCGTGCCTTATACGAACTTGAGGTCGCTTCTGATTTTGGCGATGCGGTTGTGCGGGTTTCACAAGTTATTTTGAATATGCTGCGGTCAGAGCTTAATTACGCATTGGCCGAAGCCAGACTGGCCGCCCTGATGGGCAAAGATAATCTCAAACTGGAAATGACATCAAGTGATACGACTAATTAGCCCCCTGTTTATCATCTCATGGCTGCTGTTTTTTTCAGCCCATGCTTTCGCCGCAGAAATCAATGCCAAGCTTGACTGGTCGGACAAGCGACGTCTCGGGACTACTGTCTCAGGCAAGGTCACGGCTGTTAATGTGCGTCCCGGTGTAGTCGTCAATAAAGATGAAGTGATGCTGGAACTGGATCAACGGTTTTTTAAGGTCAACCTGGAAAGAACCCGAGCTCAAACCAAGGCGGCCAGGCTTTTGCTTGAAGAAGCGCTAAGGGAGCAGGAGAGAACAATTGAACTATACGACCGGACAGTGATATCCAATTATGAGCGTCAACAGGCAGACATCCAGCTGTCGTCTGCGCGTGCCGAATATGCGCATGCCCAGGCTGAATATGAAAGGGCGAAGCTGGAGCTGGAGTACAGCCAGATTGTGGCTCCTTATGATGCTGTGGTTATTGCTGTGGATACTGCCATTGGTGAAGTGGTGGTCAATGAAAATGAAAGCCGAACACTGGTAAAAGTGGCAAAAGCTGATCAAATGCTGTCACTGGCAGAGGTTAGCAGTGATCAGATTTCAGGGATCAGTATTGATCAGGAAATCGATGTGGCTTTTCGCGGTAAGTGGCAGAGTGGTCAAGTTGAAAGTATCACGCCTTTAACGCCAGGGTCGGAGCAAAAATACCTTTTATCCGTGAGGTTTGCAGTTAAGCCTGATTCGGCTGCGCGTGCTGGAGAAGCCTCAGCGATCAGATTGCCGGATTAAAGGCTTTTAAATCACCTTAAACCCGGGTAGTTGGGTGGATAAATAATCTCCTCTTCAGGGATTTTTTGGAAATAGTCAGCACTACCTGATGGTTGAGAGTTATTCGGTGCATTACCATATAGATCCTGCGGTACCGGAAAATGCTCAAAATGCTGCAAATCCAGGTTCGCAGGAGGGGTAAGAGGCGCGTTTGCCCAATTGTTTCTGTAAAACGGATCCGGGGTCTGGCCATAATTTCCCGGCTGGAACTGACTGGGAGGTAGCTCACCAGGTCGCAGCTGACCGGGTCTTAGCTGGTGGGATTGATGGCTATATGGTTGCCGCGATGTAGCGGAGTTTAAAGGTGGATAACTGGACAGAAAGTTGCTTTTTCCTGTGCCTTGATAGAAACGGTTAGGCTGAGGGTAATCATATTGTGACTGGTTAGGCGCAGCACGAAAATCAATGGGACTATCAACAACCTCGACGGGCTCTTCACCCCACTGATCAAAAGACCAGTCCTGCGCATTTCGATACTGTTCATCAAGTTGCTCGGCGCTTGGATAATCTTCTTCTGTTACCTGGTACTGATTCGGAGGGGGTGGCAGATCCTCAGGTAATTGCTCAACAGGATAGATGTAATTCCGATTTTGAGCAGACGGCTTTTCCGGTACAGATACAGCACGGCTACCTGTAGAGTTACCCAATTCTTCTGTGTCGGTAATGACGACGTACGGAGCACCCTTGCCAAGATTCAATTTGGAATTTTTGAGGATTTCCTCTTGCCCGTAGAC
>JARRJW010000029.1:0-9240 GCA_037388785.1 Gammaproteobacteria bacterium | reverse complement strand
GCTGTCATTTTCTTAAAGGTGGTATCACGTGTGATACCCGCACAGTTAACCAGAATGTCCACTTTGCCATGCTTGTCAGTAATCGACTGCAATAAACGCTGCGCATCTGCTTCACTGGCAACATCACCGGTCAGTACTTCAATATCAGTACCGTTTTCAGACTGCCATTGTTCAACCTGTTCCTGTTTGGAACTGTGACAAATTGCCACTACAGTCGCGCCATTGGCTTTTAACTTTTTACAAATTGCTGTGCCTATTCCACCCATGCCACCGGTGACTACTGCAATTCGATTTTCTGATCCCATAGTTAACCTCTTTTAAGTGATGAAGAAATGTTATTGTTTTAATAAAAATAGGGGTCAGAGAGGTATTTTTCGCTGTTTTTACTTTGATAGGAAAAAATACCTCTCTGACCCCTATTTTTTAAATTAAGCGGCTTTTTTAGCGGCAGCTGTGAATTTTTCAGTCGCCTGCTGAGTAACTGTTTCAGCCCAGCCACGGTACTCTTCACCGGCTTGCTGAACCATTTCAGCGGATTCACGTGTTTTTTCAGCCAGCTGTTCAGCCAGTTTCTGATTCAAACCCATCTGGGCTTTGAGCATATCAGGGTAATCTTTCGCTTCACTGGCAAGTTCAGCCTGGGAAACAACGCTACCCATAACCAGGTTGAAAGTTTCCATCTGTTTTTCAAACATCTGGTTCCAGGTATTCATCTGCATTTCACCCAGCTTGCGCAGGTTTTCATAGGCAGTAGTACCCATATCATTCATTGTTTCAATTGTGTCGTTCATATCAGTCATGATTTCTCTCCAGGGAATAAATTGTGCAGTGCAACATTTGTTATTTGAGAGATTAGAATTGAATCAGGAAACTGTCAAGCACTTTTTTGTGCATCGCACAAAAACTTGGGATTTTAACGACTATTTGTTCTTTTTATTGTCAGTTTTTTCCTGGTCGTTGCCAAACAGGCTGGACTGAAAATCGCTCCACGCCTTCATATTCTGCTCGGCCATTTTCGTCATGAGACTGAGTGGATCAGTGCCCATAGCCTCACGCACCTGGGACTGCTGCTTGGCAAACATCTGCATGCTGTTTTCAAGATATTGCGCAAACATACCCTGCATGGATCCACCGTAAAAACGGATTATCTGCTGCAGCATGGCGGCATTAAACATTGGTTCACCACCCGACTCGGCTTCCATAATGATCTGCAAAAGAATATTGCGGGTAATGTCTTCTTCCGAATTGGAATCAACCACTTTGATAATCGCCCCCTCGGTGATCATTTTTCGCAGATCACCGAGCTTAATGTACTTACTGGCTTCAGTATCGTAGAGGCGACGGTTTGGGTATTTTTTTATCAGTTTGTACTGCATGCATATCCTGCAACAAGTTAGAATTTGTTCATTTGAGTGCAAGACAAGGCAAAACTCATTAAAAAAGCGCAGTTTACTGAAGCGTAAATGAGCATTTTAAAGTGAGTTATAACGATGGATTGTCCCACATGAGTAGAATTTACACCTGTTCAACTGCCATGGCCACACCCTGCCCACCTCCGATACACAACGTCGCTAAACCGCGTTTTTTGTCATTGTGTTTCATTTCATGCAACAGTGTCACCAGTACACGGCATCCTGACGCACCAATCGGGTGGCCAAGTGCTATAGCACCACCATTGACGTTGACCTTATCCATGTCCCAGCCCATTTCCTGGTTCACACAGATTGCCTGAGCCGCGAAAGCTTCATTGGCCTCGACACCATCCAGATCATCGACTGACCAGCCAGCTTTTTCCAGGCACTTGGTAGATGCCGGAATTGGACCTGTGCCCATGATACTCGGGTCTACACCGGCAGAAGCAAACGCGACAATTTTAGCCAGCGGCGTTAATCCCAATTCCTCGGCCTTGGCTGCAGTCATTACCATGACAGCAGCAGCACCATCATTAATACCCGAGGCATTTCCGGCGGTCACACTGCCGTCTCTGGAAA
The DNA here is from genome assembly GCA_037388785.1 of Gammaproteobacteria bacterium. Classification (GTDB taxonomy): domain Bacteria; phylum Pseudomonadota; class Gammaproteobacteria; order Chromatiales; family Chromatiaceae; genus JABDQZ01. Next base: position 7,249 of record JARRJW010000029.1, on the reverse strand, counting down.
AGGCCGGTCTTAATTTTGCCAGGCCCTCTGCTGTTGTACCGGCACGGGGAAACTCGTCCTGCTTGAAAATAATGGGATCTTTTTTCCGTTGTGGCACTTCAACGGGAATAATCTCATCGGCAAAGCTACCGTTGTTTATAGCAGCTTCAGCTTTTTGCTGAGAGGTAGCAGCAAAATCATCTTGTGTCTGGCGAGAAATCTGGAATTTTTCAGCGATATTTTCCGCAGTTGTACCCATGTGATAATCATTGAAGGCGTCCCAGAGACCATCGACGATCATGGTGTCTTTCATCACCCAGTCACCCATTTTTTTACCGTCACGTGATCCGGGAACCACATGAGCCGATGAACTCATATTTTCCTGGCCACCGGCGATAACAATTTCGGCATCACCGCAGGCGACGGCCTGCATCGCCAGGTGAACGGCTTTAAGCCCACTACCGCAGACCTTGTTTATGGTCATCGCTGATGTTTCCACCGGTAAGCCAGCAGCTATCGCTGACTGGCGTGCCGGGTTCTGGCCCACGCCTGCGGTAAGTACCTGGCCCAAAATGACCTCATCAATCATTTCCGGCTGTACGCCGGTTCTTTCCAGCAGACCCTTAATAACTGTGGCACCCAGCTGGTGTGCCGGAATACCGGCTAGGCTACCTCCGAATGTTCCAATAGCAGTTCTGGCGGCATCAACTATGACTATATCCTGGCTCATAAATGTATCCTCGGTGAATAATGATCTTGGTTTTTTTATCTTGCTAATGAAGATTAATGCTATTTTTACAGAAAATGTTGCAGTGCACAAATTTTACTGCTAATTTTATTTACCATCGAACTTCAACAGGCGGAATCAACAATGACCAATAATAGCTTTTGGAACGAAGACTGGATGAAACTGCAGCAGCAATACTGGCAACAACTCAACGAATTCAGTCAAAAAGCCATGGGAAAGGAACAACCTTCCTGGAATGGATTTAACTGGAACGATGCGATGTCACAATGGTGGCAATCGATCTCGCCAGCCATGCCCGATGCCAATAAAAGCTTTATGGACAAGATGCTTGAACAGGGCAGCGTCTTTTTCAAAATGAATGAGCAGCTCGCCAACAACCTCGATAAATCCAACGACTGGACCGAAATGCTCACCAATGTGTTCGAACAGCTGCAATCCGGTTTTGCCAGCCAGGCTGAAAAAGCCACCGGCAACATGGAAGATAGCTTCAACAAGGCCATGGGTTTCTGGCAGTCACCAATGGAAAACTGGCGCCAGATGAGCAGCTCAATCGATATCAATCAAAATTTCCTTAACAGTTCCAACCTGTTTGAAAAACTGCTGGATGCACCGGGCCTGGGTTATACCCGTGAAGATGAAGACCGTTACAAGCAACTGATGCAGGCAGCCCTGCACTACCAGCATGCGATGATGGATTACAACCGGTTTTTTGCTGATATGGGTACCCAGTCGATCAGCTGCATGAAAGACAAGGTCAAACAGGTAGCTGACAAAGGCGAAACCATTGACTCCGGTCGCGCACTTTATGATCTCTGGGTTAGCGCCTGCGAGAAAGTATATTCAGAACATGCATTAACCCCGGAGTACGCCAAGGTTCATGGCGAACTGATCAATGCGCAAATGTCTTTAAAAAAACAATGGGAAGACCTGGTCGACCAGCGCCTGGGCATGCTCAACATGCCTACCCGGCGTGAAATGCGCACTATCCAGACACGCTTGCAGGAATCAAGACGAGAAACGCGGGCACTGCAATCGCAGGTCACTGATCTGACAGAAGCGGTTGAAAGCCTGAAAGAACAGTTCAAACAGCAAAGCGCCACCGCTTCGACCACAACACGTAAAAAGACAGCCCGTTCAGGCTCAACTGTGAAGAAAAAAGTCAGCAAGAAAACCGCTCGTAAAAAAGCTGCTGCGAAAAAAGCCTGAATCGATACCCACGAGGAGACTAGATAATGCAACCATTTAACATTCGACCAGACAAACTTGCCCAGGAAGTATCAGACTATAGCCGCAAACTCGGCAAAGGCATTCAGAACCTGATGAATGCCGAAGAAATTGATGCCGGCGTGACGCCACGTGTTGAAGTATACCGTGAAGACAAACTGGTCCTTTATCGCTACGAGGCGCCCGCTGACGTCGTACAAAATAAAACGCCTCTATTGATTATTTATGCCCTGGTGAACCGTCCTTACATGGCCGATATTCAGGAAGACAGATCAACAATTAAGAACCTGTTGGCACAGGGACAGGATGTCTACCTGATTGACTGGGGCTACCCGGATGAATCTGACTCTGCGCTGACCATGGATGATTACCTGAACGGTTATATTGACCGTTGTGTTGATGTGATTCGCAAGCGCCACAAGCTCGATAAGATTAACCTGTTGGGAATCTGCCAGGGTGGCAGCTTCAGCCTGTGTTATACAAGCATGCACCAGGATAAAATCAATAACCTCGTCACCATGGTAACGCCGGTTGACTTCAAAACACCTGACAACATGTTGTCAGCCTGGGTGCAACATGTTGATGTGGATCTTCTGGTCGACACCATGGGCAATATTCCCGGTGAAATGCTCAACTGGACCTTCCTGTCCCTGAAACCTTTCAGCCTGACAGGACAGAAATATTTTGGCATGGTGGATGTGCTTGAAGACGAGAATAAATTAAAGAACTTCCTGCGTATGGAAAAATGGATTTTTGACAGCCCGGATCAGGCTGGTGAAACCTTCCGCCAGTTCATCAAGGACTTTTACCAGAAAAATGGCTTTATCGAAGGTGGTATTCAAATTGGCCAACATACCATTGACCTGAAAAATATTACCTGCCCGGTGCTGAATGTCTTCGCTGAACAGGATCATCTGGTGCCACCTGATGCTTCAAAAGTTTTAAAAAACCTGACCAGCAGTAAGGCCTACAAAGAACTGAGTTTCCCAGGCGGGCACATTGGCATCTACGTCAGCGGACGTGCCCAAAAACAGGTAACTCCGGCCATCAGCGACTGGCTTGCTGAGAACAGTTGAGTGTGATAAATTTCGCGCTCTTTTTCGAAGGCGCGTAACTCAGTTGGGTGAGCGTCGGTGGCCCAGGCCATCAAAAGCCATTTAACATGGCTTTTTAAGAAGCGAACACGAGGCCGAGGATGGCCGAGTTGGGCGATGCTACAGGATGTTTCAAAGCTCAGATCTTGAATATAGGCGCGTAACTCAGTTGGTTAGAGTGTCACCTTGACATGGTGGAAGTCGGTGGTTCGAATCCACTCGCGCCTACCAAATTAATAAAACCCGGTTTATCCGGGTTTTTTTATTTGTAGCGGATGAAAGTCACCCTGGTGGTTAAACAAAATTACCTGGAATAAGTTTGAATGAGCTACGCTAACCCGCAGGGCGAAGGACAGGATGTCCCGAATAATCCACTCAATTTATATCCGTGATGCATTTCTCGTAATCTGCTCAAACTGAGAGGTCGCTCACAGCATCAAACAAATTTTTAATCAATACTCCTTGCATGCTCAAAGAACGTTACATCATTGATCAGCAACGCCGAAACAGGATGAACCGTGCCGCACAAACAATAAGCTGGTTTGCTAACGGCTCACCCAGGCGCGAAGAGATTACACGGACTGGTTCAGGTTATCTCAATGCTACGCATGGCAAACTGCATGCTGATCAAATCAGTTAAATTATTTACATGGATTTTTTTATTTTTTCAATTTGATCTCTGACAGCCGCGGCCTCCTCAAACTCCAGTTCGCGGGCATGGTGATACATTTTCTCCTCCAACTGCTCAAGGTATTTGCCCATTTCCTTAGGAGACATACTGGCATAAGTAACATTTTCTTCAGCGACCTTGCCCACTTTTTTCATGCCCTTGTTACCACCAGGATAAGCACCTTCCATAATATCCTGCACAGACTTTTTCACCGTTTCAGGGGTTATGCCATGTTCTTCATTATGGGCGATTTGCTTATCACGACGACGCTTGGTTTCGTCCATCGCTCGCTGCATGGAACCGGTAACACGATCCGCATACAGAATGGCCCTACCCGCTACATTCCTGGCTGCCCTGCCAATGGTCTGAATCAGGGAACTTTCTGATCGTAAAAAGCCTTCTTTATCAGCATCAAGTATCGCTACCAGGGAAACCTCGGGCATATCCAGACCTTCACGTAGCAGGTTAATACCGACCAGCACATCAAATTCGCCAAGCCTCAGGTCACGAATAATTTCTACGCGTTCTACCGTATCAATATCAGAGTGCAGGTAACGCACACGAATGTCATGCTCCATCAGGTATTCCGTCAGGTCTTCTGCCATGCGCTTGGTAAGCGTTGTCACCAGTACCCTTTCATTCTTGATGGTGGTCAGATTGATTTCTGACAGCAGATCATCCACCTGGGTTGAAGCAGGGCGCACTTCTATTTCAGGATCTATCAAACCTGTCGGCCTGACAACCTGTTCAACAATGGCACCGGAGTGCTGCTTTTCATAATCCCGAGGTGTTGCCGAAACATAAATTGTTTGTGGTGCTCTTACCTCAAACTCTTCAAAACGCATCGGGCGGTTATCAAGCGCAGAGGGTAGCCGAAAACCGTATTCAACCAGGGTTTCCTTGCGTGAACGATCTCCGCGGTACATCGCTCCCACCTGGGGTACAGTCACATGGGATTCATCAATAACCAGCAAGGCATTATCAGGCAGATAATCAAACAATGTCGGTGGTGGTTCACCCGGTTTGCGCCCTGAAAGATAGCGTGAATAGTTTTCAATACCCGAGCAGTAACCGAGTTCCTGCATCATCTCCAGATCAAACTGCACGCGCTGTTGTAATCGTTGCGCTTCAACCAGTTTATTGACTTCATATAACTGTTCCAAACGCTCACGCAGTTCCTCCTTGATCTGGTCTATTGCATCCAGAATGGTTTCGCGTGGAGTGACATAATGTGACTTGGGAAAAATAGTGAACCTGGGAAGCCGCTGAAGCGTTTCACCGGTTAAGGGATCAAATACCGTTATATTTTCAATTTCGTCATCAAACAGTTCTACACGTATCGCCTCACCGTCCGATTCCGCCGGAAATATATCAATCACCTCGCCTCTCACACGATAAGTGGCACGATGTAATTCAGTATCATTACGGGTGTATTGCAGTTCAGCAAGACGCCTTAACAAGGTACGCTGATCAATGGTATCACCACGGCTTAAATGCAAGACCATCTGCAAATATGAACGGGGATCACCGAGGCCAAAAATACAGGAAACCGTGGCGACAATGATGGCATCACCCCGCTCCAGCATCGCCTTGGTCGCTGACAGGCGCATCTGTTCGATGTGCTCATTGATCGACGCATCCTTTTCAATGAAAGTGTCTGATGCGGGCACATAGGCCTCGGGCTGGTAGTAATCATAATAGGACACAAAGTATTCCACGGCATTGTTCGGAAAAAACTCTTTCATCTCACCGTAAAGCTGGGCAGCCAGAGTTTTGTTATGCGCCAGTATCAGCGTCGGACGTTGCGTTTGCTCAATGACATTGGCAACCGTAAAAGTTTTGCCCGAACCGGTCACACCAAGCAAAGTCATACCGGCCTCACCATCATTAAGGCCTTCCACCAGCTGCTCGATTGCCGTTGGCTGATCACCGGACGGCTGGTACTTGGAGACAATTTCAAAGGGCTTGGCAGACATATAATTCCCGGAAGCAGTTAAATTGTGGGTTTATAAAAAATATCAATTTACTCTTTCCTAACCTGAGTTAGAATTAAATAAATTAATATAATACTTTCCATGTAATCCAACCATATATCAGTGAACAGGTATGACGCATAAACTTTCCAACCGGGTTAAATCCGTAAAACCTTCACCGACACTTGCCATTACCGCTCGCGCAGCAGAATTGCGTGCCGCAGGCAATGACGTGATTGGCCTGGGTGCCGGTGAACCGGATTTTGACACCCCAGAACACATCAAACAGGCTGCCATTCAGGCCATCAACGATGGTAAAACCAAATACACTCCGGTCGACGGCACAGCCTCTCTTAAACAGGCCGTTATCGACAAATTCAAACGCGACAATGGACTGGATTACAATGCAGATCAAATTCTTGTCTCATCCGGTGGTAAACAAAGTTTTTATAATCTCGCCCAGGCTGTTCTAGATGATGGCGATGAAGTGATCATTCCTGCACCCTACTGGGTTTCATATCCTGATATGGTTCTACTTGCGAATGGTGTGCCTGTCATTGCAAAGGCTAATGCAGCCCAGAATTTCAAAATCAATGCCGGACAACTGCGTGGTTTGATCAATGAAAATACACGTCTTTTTGTGCTTAATAGTCCATCCAATCCTACTGGCATGGCTTACACAGAAAAAGAACTAAAAGCGCTGGGCGAAGTATTGAACGAATTCCCGCGCATTCTTATTGCCACTGATGATATGTATGAGCATATTCTCTGGACTGGTAAACCATTCATTAACATTTTAAACACCAACCCGGAATTGTATGATCGTACACTGGTTCTGAACGGTGTCTCCAAGGCTTACTCCATGACCGGTTGGCGAATCGGTTACGCCGGTGGACCGGCTGACATCATCAAGGCCATGAAAAAAGTGCAGTCACAAAGCACCTCTAATCCCTGCTCAATTTCCCAGGCAGCAGCTGAAGCCGCATTGAATGGTCCGCAGGAATGTATTGATGAGATGCTTAAGGCATTCAAAGAAAGACACGATTATGTGGTCAATCGTCTAAACAATATTACCGGCATTGAATGCCTGCCTTCAGATGGTACTTTTTACGTTTTTCCTGATGTGACTTCAATGATCGGAAACATCAGCGATATTAATTCAGACCTTGACCTGGCAGAAAAACTGATTGAACGGGCCGGCGTCGCCGTTGTGCCTGGCACTGCTTTTGGCGCCCCTGGACACATGCGAATTTCAATAGCCACAAGCATGGAAAACCTTGCAGAAGCGTTGGATAGAATTGAAAAATTTGCAGGATAATTTCAGCTAGACACTATTGACATAATTACCACGAAAGGTAATATACGCGGCTTCATTCCCCGATAGCTCAGTTGGTAGAGTAGCGGACTGTTAATCCGTTTGTCCCTGGTTCGAGCCCAGGTCGGGGAGCCATATATATCAAGGGGTTAGCTCAAAAGGCTAGCCCCTTTTTATTTTCTCCCAGGAAAGGTTTTCAGAAGTCCGTTGGCCTGATTCATTGAGAAACGTACTTTGGGAACTTCT
>JARRJW010000028.1:0-9254 GCA_037388785.1 Gammaproteobacteria bacterium | reverse complement strand
AAAACTGCTTGATGAGTGGCTGCAGCTGATAAGACATCCGGAAAAATTATCTGCCAAAGCCATTTCTCCAGGGCATCCCTATCGGCAACTGGCCCTGGCGCATGGCGTGATGAAATTTGCCCGCAAAGACCTGACCAGTGCCGTTTATGCCTGGGATGAACTTAAGTTTTCCCATGTGTTTGACCCGGCAATCATCTCCAAGGTGGAACAGTCGCTTTCTTATCGTTTCCTCTCGGGTAATTTTGAAACACCTTTTGAATACCTGGTCTTTTCTGAACCCTGCGATGCTGATACCAAGCTTCAGGAAATCCGGATTCGAGCCGCCCTGCGCCATCAGGAATGGCACACTGTGCTTAACTGGCTGGACCGGTTGCCGGACAGCCATATCAACAAAGACCGCTGGCAGTACTGGCGCGCACGCAGCCTGGAAATGACTGGCAAAACAGATCAGGCTCTTGTGATTTATGAAACCATATCATCAGAACGCAGTTTCTATGGTTTCCTGGCCGCCGACAAACTCGGAAAAGACTACAGCCTTAATAATGAACAGCTTGATATTGATCCTGAGTTAGAAAAAAGTGTTGCTGACATGCCCGCCATTCAACGTGCCAGCGAACTGTTTCAGTTAAAACGTTACCTTGATGCCCGGCGCGAATGGTATGCAACAACCAGCCTGTTTGATGAAAACGAACTTCAGGCAGCTGCTAAAATTGCACACAGTTGGAATTGGCATGACCGTGCGATTATCGCCCTTTCCAAAGCCAAATCCTGGAATGACCTGCAGATTCGTTTTCCGGTAAAACACCAGGATCAAGTCTACAAAAATGCCGCGCGAAGTGAAATTGATCCCGCCTGGATTTACGCCATGATGCGCCAGGAAAGTGCTTTTATGCCTGATGCCATCTCACCGGTAGGAGCAAGGGGACTGATGCAACTGATGCCTGCAACAGCCAAGAATGTTGCCCGCAAACTCAAACAAAAATACCCTTCCAAATACGATTTACTGCAACCCGAGAAGAATATTCAGTTAGGTACCGCTTACCTGGAAGAAGTTTACCAGCGCTTTGAAAACCCGGTACTCGCTATAGCCGCCTACAATGCGGGACCCCACAGGGTAAAACGCTGGCTGCCTGAAGCGGATATGCCGGCAGATATCTGGATTGAACTGGTGCCTTTTAAAGAAACGCGCAATTACCTGAAAAACGTTTTGGCTTACACCGTCATTTACGCGGAAAAACTGGATGAAAAAGACATTCGCATGAAACAGAGAATGCCATCGATTTCGGCTGATTCAGATAAGAGGATGATATCAGCTCGCTAGTTTTGATCAGGCCACTTCCGGCTGCTCGGCAAGCATTGCCGTTAACAGTTGATCTTCAACATCAATACGCATCGCGATTTCCTCTCCCAGTTTGGCCAGATCATCATTTAGATGATCAAGAGGCTCGGTGTGAGTCAAGGCATCGTATTTATCATTGAAAGCAACAGCAAATTCAGTCGACTCGGCAATTTGAGGATAGATCCTGTTGGCCACCTCAAGTACCTGTTGACGACGCTCTTCACCGGAAAGGATACGACTGTAAATTTCGAAATGCCCGAAAGCCGAGTAATCCACTAGCACCTGGCAGAATTCTTCAATCATTTCCCGGGATGGCTGGTCCGGAGTAAACGGGTCCAGTCCAGCAACCCGACAGAACCTTACAAGCACATCCTGACGTTCGCTCAGAAGCTTACTTATGATTTCTTCTGTTTTTTCTCTTGGTTTTGTAGCATCATCCACGATCATTGGAATACCTGTAATATTATTATCAACTTTTTAGAATTTTCATATTCTGTCTTTTGCCACGACAGTATATCGGGAATTTAATACAGAAAATATCTTTTGTAAAAAATCGCAACATGAGTCAACTTAAGAGAAAACTGATTACGCTCGGTCTCGCGTTGCTTATTTTCAGTCCCTGGCAGACTGTCGTGCCCGCTTCATCGACCTACCGGGGTAATGTTTTTGTAGAGATGATGCTGAAAATGATGGAAATCATGGTCGAAATAATTGACCAGGATCCTGAATATTCAAAAATGCCCTACCCGATGTCGAGTCAATATTTTAACCCCTACTTCAACCCTGCGCTCGGTATGCAGCCTTTTTATGGCTCACCCTGGTCAAACATGGCACAAAAATATGCCTACCAGCAGATGTTAACACCATTTGACCCATCATCAACCGGCCAGTTTTTTGGCAACCCCCCATTCATGCCACAAAACCCGACACAGGCCGTCATTCCTTTTTTACCGGACTCCGGGCCAGCACCAACAGCACCGCTACACTTGAAATACATGCCACACTGGATCGAGGGCCGCTGGATTGCTTCAGACAACATGATCCTGGAAGTCTGGCAAGGTGAATTTAAAATGTATTACCGCAACCGGCCGTCAGAAGTGCGAGGTGGATTAATTCGTCTTAAAGACCGCTGGCTGGCTATTCATGAACAAACCCGCCAGATCACCCGCCAGTTTGAATATGCTATTGAGGATGACAAACTTGTGCTGAAAGACCTGGATGGCAATGTCATGCTGTTTCACCGCTCGCAAAACTGGGGCAATCCCCTGCGCTGAACCTAAGTCATCAGCAATCGCATGCCGATTATTACAAGTAATGCCGCAAAGATTTTTTTCAGCATTATCACCGGCAACCGATGGGCCAGGCGGGCACCCAGTGGAGCAGTCAGGACACTCATGATTGATAACGCTATGACTGCCGGCCAGTAAATGTAGCCGGTACTCATGCTCGGCATTAAATTATTCTCCCAACCTGTGAGCACAAACCCTGCAAAACCTGCCAGCGCTATCGGCAGGCCACAGGCACTGGAAGTGGCAACAGCTTTTCTGATTGATACACCGTGCCAGGTCAGGTAGGGCACTGTCATGGAACCACCACCAATACCCACCAAACCAGAAATTGTACCAATAATGCTGCCTGTCAGAGATAAAGCCGGCATCGACGGCAATACCCTTTCTGACAGAGGCTGTTTACCAGTGACCAATTGAATACTGACCATTATGACAAAAACACCAAGTACTTTTTTTAACATCAAGGTATCCATTTGCCCTGCCAACCAGGCTCCGGCCAGGGCACCGGCCAATAACCCCGGCGCAAATTTGAAAAAGACCGGCCAGTTAACGCCACCATGAAGATGATGCGCCCTCGCTGAAGAAACCGAGGTTGCCATCATGGTTGCCAGGGCTGAGCCTATGGCTGCATGGGCAATCACTGAATGGTCAAAGCCCTGCAATGTGAAGAGGAATATCAACACCGGAACGATAATCAGCCCCCCGCCAACACCCAGTAAACCGGCAAAAACGCCCGATACTGAACCTAAAAGGAAATAACCGGCTATAAAATAGCTTTCCTGCATTAACTGTTCCTGACCAAAATTGCCCTGTTTTTTATTCAGTGTTATCTAAGTGCTGGTTGAAAATAACGCTTAATTGTCGTTATAGTCTCACTCAATTAATTTTTACAGAGTATAAGCAGTAATCATGAATCATCATCGTGTTTGTTTACTCGGTGGCACTGGTTTTGTCGGCAGACATCTAGTGCCTCAGCTTTCCCGTCTGGGCATCGAAGTGACTGTTGTCAGCCGCCACCCACAAAGGCATCGTAGTCTGATGGTCAATCAGGGATGTCGTGTTATTGAGGCCAATGTTTTCGATAAAGACCAGTTGATCAAAGCTTTCAACGGCTGCGATACTGTCATTAACCTGATTGGCATTCTTAATGAAAGAAAGAAAAACGATTTTCGCAAAGTTCACGTCGACCTGATTGATAAAATCAGCTCCGCCTGTCGGCAGGCTGGAATTGTTCGCCTGCTCCATATGAGCGCCATTAACGCCAATGCCGGTAGTGGCCAGAGCCTTTATTTGAGAACCAAGGGTGAGGGAGAAAACCGCGCCCACACTGGAGGCAAGCCCGATGTTGCTGTCACCAGTTTCCGTCCCTCGGTGATTTTTGGCCATGATGACAGTTTTATTAACCGCTTTGCATCCCTGCTTAAAATCCCCGGTCCAATGCCACTCGCCTGTCCAGAGTCAAAGTTTGCACCGGTTTTTGTTGAGGACGTTTGCCAGGCCATGGTGGCATCTCTGGATGACCGTAAAACTTTTGGTCAACGCTATGAACTTTGTGGCCCTGAAGTTATATCGCTGAAAGCGCTGGTTAAATACATTGCCGCCAACCTGGGTAAAAGAAAAATAATTATTGGTCTTTCCGACGGCATGTCACAGATGCAGGCCAGCATTCTGGAAAAACTGCCCGGTAAGGCATTTACCTATGATAATTACCTGTCTTTACAGCAGGACAGTGTCTGCAGCGGTAAGGATGCTGGTTTTGCCGAGCTTGGCATCACACCAACCCCGATGGATGCTGTTGTGCCTGGCTTCCTGCGCGATAGTTCGGAGAAATCCCGCTACATGGATTTACGCAAGGTGAGTTAGACGCTGCCAATTAAATTATTACTGCTAAATCGGTACTGTTAAATCGGGATCAATATATAACGGGCAATGCCCTGAATGACATTCTTGACGGTGCGTTTGGTTGAATCAGCGACAATTTGTGAACTGATATCCTGCGCCATAATCAGTTTGCCAAACAGACGTTCAAAGCTCAGATTCTTCACCGGGCCTTGCAGCTCATTGCTCACCAGGTAAAGTTCACCGTCCGGTTTTTTTCTGTTCGATAACATCCAGACAGCAACTTCAATATTTCTTGCACTGTCATAAAGCTTTTGCGGATCCAGTTGATCGAGCATATAAAACGATTGCTTGTTGCTGTAGGCGGCAGCCAGCATGGTTTTTAAACCAAAAACATAAGCCAGCACCCTGTCACCCTGAAATGTTGGATCGAAAGCCAGCTTGATACTGTCAATTGAGCGCTTATTTCTCAACATGACCTGTACATCCATCTCGTACATATCAAACATCAGCTTAACTCTTTCCTGTGGAGAGGTAGAACTTGAATTACGCCAGTAGATCGGATTCCTGAGATACAGTTTCAACATCAATGCGCGAAGCAGGTCGTGGGTTTGCTTTACCTGGTAATCAAAAATCAGATCAATATCACTTTTGGCAACATGATCAACTGAGAAAGATTCTGCCTGGCTGGATTTACTACCAATCAGGGGGAGCTGCTGACAACCAGCCAACAGCAAAACAACCATCATCGACATTAATATTCTGCTAACAGCGCGTTTTGCCTGGTCAGTCATAATCCCTGGTTACAGGCGATCCTGAAAATTACGCACTGAAAAGCCGGAAAGTGCTGAAGACATATTTTTTTGCAGCCCCAGCACCTTAAAGCGTTCACCCATTTCCGAGGGCATCATCAAGCGCTTGACCGCCTGTGAAACCCTGTAAAAATTTTCGCTATCTTCCGGCGAAGTCTCCAGTATCATCTGTTCAATGCCATTAGCCATTAAAAAATGTGCCTGCGTTGTGTAACCGGCAATACTAAAACCCTGCACACGGGCCTTGCTTGCAACATCCGAAAAATCAACACTGGCTGTTATGTCCTGCAGACCGACCAGCATCAGGGGATCATCATGAGCCTGGTGCTGATAGTGACACAACAACGTGCCCATATTCCTCTCCGCCATGTAATATTCTTTAGCAGTGTAGCCATAATCAATCAACAGTACCGCCCCCTGGCCCATGCATTCAGACAGCCCTGCTAACCAGCCATCAACTCTTGCATTGACCTCGGAGAGGTAATTCTCAGGCAAACGTCCATTGTGTGTCTGAATATTTTCAACTGCCTGCTGAAGTTGCATACTGGCCGGACGCCAGGTGAGTTCGAGGTTGTTCTCTACACAGTCAACATACTGTTCAAAAACATGGTCTGTACCTGTTTTAAAAACTGATACCGGCATGGCATCAATCACTTCGTTGGCGACAACCACACCATCAAATTTTTTTGGCATCTGGTTCAACCATTCAACTCGGTCCAGCAGTTCCGGCACCCTGGCCTGCAGGGTTTCCAACTGGCGCTGCTTTAGGTCCGGGCTAAGGTCAAGAATAAAATATTTTTCCGGCAGGCTTTGTAGTTGCTGAAGCTGCTTAAGTATATCGGCTGCCATGACACCGGAACCTGCGCCAAATTCGAGGATACTGCCACCAGTTTCAGAAAGGATCTGTTGACACTGATTCGCCAGGCAGCGTGAAAAAAGCGGCGATAATTCAGGTGCTGTAATAAAGTCTCCGGAAGCACCGAATTTATGGCTGCCAGCAGCATAGTAACCTAGTCCTGGAGCATACAAGGCCAATTCCATGAAACGGTCAAAAGGTATTGTGCCATGTGAACTTATTTCATCGCATATTACCTGCTGCAGGCGCTGACTAAGAGAAAGTGCGATTTCATCCGGTTGCCGATAGTCATTTAGCTTCATGGATTTTTAATGTAATTAAGGTAGTCTTGTCAGTTGATAAACGAGTGTACAGAGGAAACCATGAACTCTCTAACGGAAACTCTATCGAAAAATACAGAGCCTGTCGCGCTGATTACCGGAGCGTCCGGTCGCATTGGCGCACAAACAGCACGACGACTGCATGAATCAGGGTTTAAGCTGGCTATTCATTATCGAAACTCGAAGCAGGCAGCTGAGCAGCTTCAACAGGAATTACAGGAAAAACGCCCTGATTCGGTGGCTTTATTCCAGGCAGACTTAAACGATATTGAAGTGTTTCCCAAACTGATCACGGCAGTTCTGGAAAAATTTCAGCGACTCGATGTACTGATTAACAATGCTTCGAGCTTTTATCCAACTCCCGTTAATGAAATGAATGAAACGCATTGGAATGACCTGGTTGGCAGCAATATGAAAGCACCGCTGTTTTTATCTCAGGCAGCGGTTCCCGCCCTGAAAAAAAGCCGGGGCTGCATTATTAACCTGGTTGATATTCATGCATTCAGGCCAATGAAAAATCATACTATTTACTGTATGGCAAAAGCTGCGAATGTCATGATGATCAAGTCGCTTGCGCGGGAACTGGCACCGGAGGTTCGTGTTAATGGTGTTGCACCCGGCGCTATAGAATGGCCTGATGGTGACCAGGCAGAAACCTCTACCGATCATGGCAAACAGGAAATTCTTTCACGTATTCCACTGGGCCGAAAAGGTGAATTTGATCATATTGCCAAAACCATACGATTTCTGGTTTTGGAGGCGCCTTACATCACTGGAGAAATTATTAAGGTCGACGGTGGACGATCGGTTCAGCAATAAACGCTTGAACCTCTCAGTTGTTTATCCATCCCAGTCAATCGGGTAAGGCTTAAGCTTTTGCGACTGCTGATCAAAACCTTTCCAAAGTCTGGAGTAGGTTAAACCTATGTGCGGATGTAACTCATCGGGCGCGACATCAGCCAGAGGTTTGAGGACAAAGGCATAAGTCAGAATTTCATGCCTGGGAATATCAATACCCTGCTCGGTTAAATCCAGGTCACCATATGTCAGGACATCAATATCAAGCGTTCTCGAGGAAAACTTTTCCGCTGTTCGGGTACGGCCATGGTTAAGCTCTATACTTTTTAAATCGGTGAAGAGCTGGTCCAGCGAATCACTGGTCAAAATTCCAACAACCAGGTTTAAAAAATTATCGCCGGCAAATCCGACAGACTCGCTTTCATAAACAGGTGATATGACCAGTTCCTGGTATTTTTGCCTGAGTTCTTCAACCGCTGCCCGAAGATTATGGTCAGCATCAATATTGCTGCCGAGCCCAAGCCAGGCACGCTTCAATTTGTCTGAGGCAGCCAACACTCAGTACCTTTCACCCCGTTCAATAATGACGCCGACGTCGCGCGAACCACTCACAGCTCCCTGTTTGTTCAACTGAATCTTGACCCACTTAACATCAAATTCATTGCGGATGATTTTGGCACACTCTTCAGCCAGCGTTTCGACCAGCATGAACTTACTCTCTCCAACAAAACTGATTAAACGCTTGGCGATATCCTTGTAGTTAAGGGCATCCCTGATATCATCCGTTGCTGCTGCACGGGCAACATCAGTGCTCATCTCCAGATCAAGCACCACGGTTTGGGGAGTTTCTCTTTCCCAGTCGTAAATGCCGACGATGGTTTCAATGCGTAAATCACGTAAAAAAATAATATCCATGAAACGTTGACCGTAAAAATTGATTTCGATGACCGTATTTTATGCTATCCATTGACCAAAACACAGCCACGCATGAAAATGTGTTGGCACAATTTTATAAATAGAATAATTATATGTTTGAATTTCTTATCATACCTGCGGCTTACCTGATGGGTTCCATATCGAGTGCCATTATTGTCTGCCGCATCCTAGGGTTGCCGGACCCTCGCACCGAAGGCTCCAATAATCCCGGGGCAACCAATGTATTGCGTATTGGTGGCAAAAAAGCTGCGGCCATTACCCTGTTTGGCGATATGCTCAAGGGACTGATTCCCGTTGCCTGCGTGCATTTGTTTTCAGATTCGGCACAGCTTCTTGCGTTAACTGCGATGGCAGCGTTTCTTGGCCATCTTTACCCGGTATTTTTTGGATTTAAAGGCGGTAAAGGTGTGGCTACAGCTTTGGGCGTGCAACTGGGAATCCACTGGCTATTGGGTTTGAGCGTGGCGGCTATCTGGCTATTCATGGCCAAGGGCCTGAAAATTTCCTCGCTCGCCGCACTGGTTTCCATGGCACTGGCGCCAGTTATTATCTGGCTGGTCTGGCCGTCGCCGGAATTACTGGTCATGCAGATTATCATGACTATTCTGCTATTCTGGCGTCACCGCAGCAATATTCAGAACCTGATTTCGGGTCAAGAATCGAAAATCGGTAAAAATAACCATTAAATTAGTATTTTTTAATATAAACACAATTGAATGATAGTTAATTTTTTCTTATAATCTTCTGCCATTAGATTTTATTGTTTCCCCGGAGATTATTATGTCAATAGAAAGAACTGTTATGGCCTTCGCTGGCTTCATGGTCATGCTAAGCCTTGCCTTGGGATGGGACGCAAGCCCGATTTTTCATCATGAATACTGGTTGTACTTCACTGCATTTGTAGGTTTGAACGTATTCCAGTCTGCTTTTACCGGTTTTTGCCCACTGGCAATGATTTTGAAAGCGAACGGTTTTAAGACAGAAGCTGAGAAAGCGACTGCCTAATATATATACCTGTTGTTTAGCTCTTTGACGAAGTCTCAATTAAAACTTCTCAAGAGTTAA